>JAFSTJ010000388.1 GCA_017450525.1 Victivallales bacterium
ATATACGTCCGTAGCGAAAAACAATTATAGAGCAGTTCCTAAAAACGCCTTAAACTATTAACTGTCATTTGATTTCCGTCGGCGTGGTTCCTCCAAGGAATTCGGGAAGACTCTTGCCGATTTTGCGCCAATGGGCATATTCCGCACATGCAGTGAATATGGCGTCGCCTGAGGAATTCAAGGCAGTCTCCAGGGAATCCTGGACAACGCCGATGATGAAACCAACGCCCACCACATGCATTGACACACCCGCAGGAATGCCAAATATGAAGCACGCCATGGGAATAAGCAACAGCGAACCGCCAGCCACACCAGAAGCACCGCAGGCCGCAACTGAGGCCATGACGGAGAGCAACAGCGCCTTGCCAATGGTCATTTCAATGCCAATGGTATTGGCAGCAGCCAGCGTCATGACCGTAATGGTGACAGCCGCGCCGTCCATGTTTATTGTCGCTCCCAGCGGGATGGAAACAGAGTAGAAGTCCTTGTCCAGTCCAAGACGCTCGCAAAGACGCATGTTGACGGGGATGTTGGCCGCAGATGAACGTGTGAAAAAGGCGGTGAAGCCGCTTTCGCGCATGCAGCGCAGCACAAGCGGATACGGATTGCGGCGCAGGCAGAAGAAGACTATTAGCGGATTGATGATGAAGGCCGTTCCAAGCATGCAGCCAACCAGCACCAGCAGGAGTTTCCCGTATGTAACGAAAATCCCAATTCCGCTGGTGGAGACGCTGTGGAAAACAAGCCCCAGAATCCCAAAGGGTGCAAGTTTTATGATACAGACCACCACCTGCCCTATGATTCCAGACAAGTCATTCAGCAGCCTATGGGTTTCTGGCGAGGCGAACTTTTTCGCCAGGACTCCAATGAGAATCGCCCAGAACAAGATCGAGATGTAATTGCCCTCGGCAATGGCTTGCATGGGATTTGCCACCATTCCAAGCAGTTGCTTCTCCAGAATCTCACCGATACCACCAGGGGCCGCGCGTTCCACTGCTTGGTTCACATCAAGGGCAATGCTGACAGGATACAGGAAACTTACCACCACAGCCACTATTGCCGCAAGGAATGTGGACAGTAGATACTGGAATATCACAAAACCGAAACGACGGTCAAAGCCAGCCTGACTGCGGGCAAGGGAAGAAATGACAAGCAAAAACACCAGAATGGGGGCAATCGCCTTGAGGGCGCCAACAAACAAAAAACCAAGGACACCAATCCATGACGCCCAAGGACAGAGTAGCCCTAGTATGGTCCCTATGGCCAGTCCAATAAGAATGCGTTGCGGCAAACTAAGATTCGTGAAGGAATATTTGCTTTTTGTCATTATGAAATGTTATTTTCTCTTGAGGTAATTTCAAAACATCCAATGCGAGCGACGAAGCGGCGCTCAACTTGGAGCAGGGACAAGGCAAAGCACTGGTTTTGAAATTACCTCGTTGTAAAAGATGCCCCCGCCATCCCTACGGATGCCAAGAATCTTTGTATTATACTCCGTGGCCAGCATATTTACAAACTTAATTGCCCAATTATGCACAGCCTCTTGTTATTTTTATCTGGCTGGTGTTTTTAATGGATAAACATCCGTTATATTAGCGCCACCCTGGACAATTCCAGAAAATGATGTCCCATGTTTAACTTTTCACCAGAAAAGTTCATTCTTTCGCTCTGTTCCCCATAAGTGCAGGCAAGTGTTGCGTAAGCGGCAGCGCCCGTGGCTTGTGACAATTGAAGACTGTAACCTTAGATTAAAAAAACTGGGAGAAGACTTAATGAACATCCATTTCAAGATGCACATCGTCAATGTGTTCTTTATTGCGGCAATTTGTTCAATGCTTTGCATATCCTGTGCCACGCCCGCCTCACCGCAGGTGAGCAAACAGGCGCAAGTCAAGGCGGCAATTTACATAGATGAAGGCAGTGCGGGAGACGGAATGCGCGAATGGGTGCGCCTGCTTGATTTTTCGCCCCAGATACAGTTGAATTTCATTGATGGAAAAACCATCCGCGAGGGCGGCCTCAAAGGCTATGACCTGGTCGTATTTCCTGGCGGCTACGCGCCAAGCCAGTATAAATCACTGCATGAGGAAGGCGCGGCAGCCGTACGGGACTTCGTAAAAAACGGCGGCTCCTATATTGGAATATGCGCTGGCTTCGCAAGCGCACTGAACGCCCCAAACCGAATCCGCCTGCTGCCTTTTGGACGCAAACCCAAGGCAGGCGGAAAGACGGCGTCGCTGGCAGTGGAAATCTCGGAGAAAGGCGCCAAGGTGCTGGATGTGGCGCCAGGCCGCTATGTGGTGGCCTACAGAGGTGGGCCTATTCCATGCCCTGGCGAAAAGCCTGGCGAAGGCTGGGGCGAAGGACTGGCCGTCTTTCAAAACGAGGTCAGTTATTTTGGAAAGCCCAATCCAAACTTCTTCGGGGAATATGCAATATTGCACGGCCAATTCGGCAAAGGCAAGGTCATCGCAATAAGTTTCCATCCAGAATACTACGAATCGACACACTGCATTGCGCAAGGGGCGGTCTATGCGGTGACAGGCGTAAAGCCCATTCCCTGCTATCCAGCAAAGAATCCCCGCCCGCTGCGCGTCGGCTTCCATGCCCTTAGCACATCGACAAAGAGCCTATATCAAATGCTGGAAATGGACAGAAATCCCAAGCTTGATGTAATACTCTTGAATAGCCAGAGCCTGGACGAGGGCATGCTGAAGCATGTTGATGTCCTGTTTATAACAGATGAGCCAGCGGACGCCTACGCCAAGATAATGAGAAATCCGCTGCGCACCTCGCAATTCACCAATTTCCTTCAGCGGGGCGGAAAAATCGTCACATACCGCAATGCCCTCAAGGCCATGCCCAAGCATGAAAACGTCAATTTAATCGAGAAGGACGCTTCAGCAGTGAAAGCCGTCCTTGCCAGATAATTTTCAATAGACTATGTTGGTTCTCAATGGGACCTATGGGGCCTATGGGACCTATGGGAATTGTCGCATAGGCCACATAGGCCCCATAGGTCCCATTGAGACCGTCCTCGGACCATTACCTATCCTCCTGGGAAACTAAACATTCCTCAAATATGGTGCAGTCATCTGCCGAGAAAATTGGCATCTGTGAATCAATGACGAACTTCATGCGGGTGACTGGCCCCATCTTGCCATTTACCACAATTGGCTTTCTATAGACAGCATAGCCTCTCTTTTTGGGAATGGAAAGTTCGTTCCAGTTCATGCCCTTTGCCATGCACAAATCCATTAGTTCCTCGCGTTTCTTCCCGATAAGTTCCGTATGTGCATAAAGGCTTTGCGCCAGCATGGAAAGGCTGTTCTTGCTTGCGTCATTCTGTCTCCAAATGAAATACGAGCGGATTTCATCCGGAGGCAGGATGAAGGCGCGGGCATCAAAGAAGGCGGGCAGTTTCTTCTCGTATGGATTCTCCGCATTGAAGAAATATGTTGCCATCGAGGCGGAAAGCGAAGCCACCTTCTGCAACCTCTTGTCAAACCATGGAGTGCTGAACTGTGATTTGTCATCGCGTATCAGCAGGGATATTTCATCGGACTGGGTATATGCAAGGGCGCAGTCCTCTATGTTTTCGCAAAGATATTTGGCGGTCTGGGCCATAAGGTTCATAAGCGCCTCGTCAAAGGGCTTGACACAATTCACCCGCCTGGTCCAGGAATGGAAGGCACGACCGTCAAGGCGTACTATCATTGGGAAGCGTCTGGGCATTCTGACATTGTAACACTCCTCGTATTGCTTCATGCGAAAACCAAGTGTCTCATTTTTCTTCATTGTCTGAACTCCATTTCTCCACTACAAAGCCTGCGTCTGAAATCGACACATAGAACAATTCGTCAAATCCCTCATCAAAAGAAGGCAATTCCAAGTCTCTGGCGCGTGCGAATATGGCAACATCAGGCACCCGCGCGATGCCATGCCGCTGGGCATTGCGTTTGAGGCAATCTTCAATGCGCGACTGGAAATAATAGCCCGCCACACGATAGCCCGCCTCCCTGGCAGGCAAGATAAAGCGTTCCCGCTCAAGACGCGACACATTGGTGTTGTCTATCACAATGTTCCTGCGCGCCCGCAGTGCCTCCGCCAATGCATTTGCCACCCTGGCACGCGTCCGAAGCACATCCCGCGAAATTCTGGCATATTCCTGCGGAAAATGCGTGGCGGAAAACGTGCTTTTGCCACTACCAGGAATGCCA
>JAFSTJ010000389.1 GCA_017450525.1 Victivallales bacterium
ATAGAACCTATTGATTTTATGCCAATACTAGCATAGGACTTGCAATTGAGTCATTGCTTCTATAAAGAAGCGCTTTTGTTGAATTTCGTAAAATTTGTCTGTGCGTACTTTCATAATGGCAAATTGCATTAAATTATGGCGATTTGACTTGAAGTCACCATCCAACAACAGGAGAATTGCACAATGGAAAAGACAGCATTGAGGCCCCTTTCAGTACAACTTTATTCAGCACGTGCCTATTCCGCAAAGGACGGACTGCGCTCAGTGGTTGAAAAGATGGCAGAGATCGGTTACAAGGGCGTGGAGCCTGCAGGCTTCTTTGAACTAAGACCACGCGAACTGAAGAAGCTCGTGGAAGACCTGGGCATGAAGATATACTCATCACATTCACCATGGGTACGGGAGAACAACGTTGGCGAATGCATGGAACTGGCGGAATCCCTTGGACTGGACAGGGTAGTCTGCGGCTATGGTCCCAATGACTTCAAGGACATGGACGCAATCAAGCGTACAGCTGAACTCACCAACAAGAACTGCGAAATCCTGCGCCGTAACGGCTTCAAACTCTTCCAGCACAACCACTATTGGGAATTCGACAGGATTGACGGCCGCGTCAAGTACGAAATCTACGCGGAAATGTGCCCCGATGTACAATTCCAGATCGACACGTTCTGGGCCACCAACCTTGGCAGGGAAGACGCAGTGGAGATGATGAAACCTTTCGCGGACCGTACCGTGTTGCTCCACATCAAAGACGGCGAATTCACGCAGAATGTGGAAAACGCAGGCATGAACAATGGTCTTCTTGACATAAAGGCGGACATGATGCCCCTGGGCACTGGAAAACTGCCAATCAAGGACATCGTGGCCAACATGCCAGAAAAGGTGGATGCCGTAATCGTAGAACTTGACTATTGCAACACTGAAATGTACAAGGCACTACAGATGAGCTACGACTATATGGTTCAGAACGGCCTCGCAGCAGGAAACAAATAGGCAACCTAAATAGGCGCTGCACGGCGTCCACATACACTTATGGACATCCCAATCACATACGTATTCGAGTTTCAGGAGGGCAGCGCAAAAATGCGCCCCTTCATCATGCAGGAAATTGCCTCCGCTGGCACCAAGCACATTGTATTGACGAACTCCCTGATGAAAGACATACTAGGGGACATCAATCTGGTGCAAACCCTGCAGCAGGAAGCCTCAGCCACAGGTCTTTCATTTGTGGACTCCCATGCCTTGTTCGGCATGACATACGACTTGATGAACTATGGCGACAGTCTGCATAAGCACCGCATGATGCTGAACAAACTTCAGCTGAACATCGCCGCGGAAATGGGAACTAACACCATCACATTCCATCCAGGCAATGAGGCGGGCAGAACAGAAATACCGCTGAACACACTGATGGACAATGTGAAACGCAGTCTTGACGATATGCTCCCCGAGGCTGAGAAATGCGGCGTCACGATATGTATAGAGAACAGTTGGAACCAAATATCAGTGCCCAAACCACTATGGGAAATCAAGAACACATTCCCGTCAGAGTACCTGGGTTTCTGCTACGATTCAGGGCACGCCAACATAATGTCTGGTCAAGGCAGGAATGACCCGAACAACGCCGCAATCGCGCGCTGGAAGGCACGTGACTTTGATGAAGTGGACTGGAACAATCATATTCTGGAGGATCTGCTGCCTGGCGTGGTGAACTGTCATCTGCATGACAACAATGCGGTGAATGACCAGCATCTGCCGCCAGGACAAGGCAACATCGACTGGAAGAACATAGTCTCCCTGCTGAAGCGGGCGCCACGGCTGAAGTGCATCCAAAGCGAAGTCAAAATGGTGCAAGGCGGCATATCATTCAGCAAGCTGTCTGGCATATTCAACGATATTTTCAAATAACAAGGAGTGACAACGGATAATGTTAAAACGCAAGAGGTTAGATGAAATAAGCTGGGAAGCATACAAGAGCCTCAGCCTTGAAGAGCAGGCGCCATACCTGGTGCAGTCAAACGGTCGTCCATACCATGTGCTGATTGCACAGCAGTTCGACAGGGAATCACTGGACAATCTGTGCGACCTGGCGACCCGCATCCGCAAGATAGCTAAAAGCAAATCTGGAATGGGTTTTCTCTCGGACCTGCTGGCCCACAAGCGTGCAATGCTGTATTTCCATCAGCCCAGCAGCCGCACCTTCCTCTCGTTCTATGCAGCATGCCAGATACTTGGCATCGGCCTGGCCGAAGTCAGGGACCCATCTATCTCCTCCGAGCAGAAAGGCGAGACAATGGAAGATTCCGTGCGCACGTTCAGCTCGTATTTCGACATGATCATCATGCGCACCCCCATACAGGGATTTGTAGACAAAATGGCGTGGATGCTTTCAAATACGGACAGGCCACTGCCCATCATCAACGCTGGTTCAGGCGCAGACCAGCATCCAACCCAGGCACTGCTGGACATATATACGCTACAACGCAGCTTCGAGAAGACAGGCGGCCTTGAAAACAAACACATCGTGTTCTGCGGCGACTTGAAACGGGGACGCACAGTGCGCAGCCTGGCAAGACTCCTTACATTCTATCCAAACATAAAACAGACTTTCGCAGCGCCTGACAATCTCCAGATAGGCGATGACATACTTGAGCAGCTGCGAAAGGCTGGTGTCGAATACGAGGTTACAAATAACTTCAAATCCACCATCCCCAATGCAGACGCCATCTATATGACACGCATACAAGACGAATGGGACAAGACACCTGGCGAAACAAACCGCCTGGCAGCAGATGCATATTCCTTCACTGGAGCCGACTTGGAGAAACTGCCACGAAACTCAATCATCATGCACCCACTGCCTCGCCGAAATGAAATCGACACAGCATGCGACAGTGATTCCAGAGCGGTCTATTGGCGGCAGATGAGAAACGGAATGTGGATTCGCTGCGCCTTGATCGCCACCGTGTTCGGTCGCGACACTGCAATCAACAACTATTATACTTTGAATCTTAAATAACAGAAAAGGAGTTCTTTCAATGAAAACAAAAGTTTTTGCTGTTGCATTGTTCATCATGACACTGTGCATCTTTGCGCAGGACAAAGTGGGATACATCAATATGAACGATGTATTTGAGCAATACTACAAGACATTAAACGCGAACATCATCTTCGAGAACAAGAAGAAGGAATACGATGACAAGATGACAATGATGGGCAGCGATTTGGAGATGTCGCTGCGGGACGTCCGCACCGCTGAAGCGGAGGCCAAGAAC
>JAFSTJ010000390.1 GCA_017450525.1 Victivallales bacterium
CTCGCTCGGAACCTTTATGCCAAGACGTCGATGACAGGATATTCTTTTGCTTCAAAACACGATGCGGAATATCTGGCACTTATGGGCGAAACAAGCAGGCAGATGGATGAACTGCTCATCGAGATCATGGATGAGCAGGACAGGATGAAGACTACTGGACCTGATAATTTCAGGCGCGAGGATGTGTTTGTATGGGGTGGGCCTACGCCGCTATGGGGTGGAAGTATGGCTCCGGACACGTCTATCCGCGGAATGGAATATTTCGGTGCGGAAAATGCCGTATATGTTTATGGTCCGTTGGATGATGATGCATTGGAACTGCATAAGTGCTGCAAGCGGCTAATATGCCAGGTTACCAGGACTGCCCGCAGCGGAGGACAGCAGGAAAGCGATGTCCAGTGCGCGGAAAGGCTGAGTCTGCTCTCCTTGAAATATACAAACATCATCGGTGGCATTGCCGACGACCTTGTGTCTTACCTTGGCAAAAACTATTCCGTCAGGGATATCCAGGAAGTGCACACTGCCATTAAAAAGCATAACCAGGCACTGGATCTATATGGTGTTGTCTATGCTCGTGAACTTGATAACAGCAACATACCACGCGTGGCGGATTGCATTGATGCGGTTAATCTGTGGATTGACAGGAAAAGCGAACTGGCGGAATTCGACATGATAATCGAGAAGTGCAGGGTGAGATTCCCTGGTAAAAAGATAATGCTGGGCCTCTTTATGCAGGATATAGGTCTTTCTGACCTTGAATACGGCGGCGAATTGATGCTTCGTTGTCTGGACAGGGCGGAACGCGCATACCGCAACGGGAAAATCCAAAGCCTGGTGATACTCGGGGACCGCGAAATTGCCAAATATCCAAGTCTGGCGCAGGTCATCAGGCAGTATTTCGCGCAGCGCTTTGTGTAGTGCTTAATTGATTTGGCTCACCTATTTGGAAATTTTCCTTGTTCTGTATGGAAAATATTGGGGAATCCAATATATTCACGCTCAATTTTCAGGGCACAATTGTGTCCCTGTTGTTAATTAACATTAAAATCTAGGAGATGTTTACTATGGCTAACAGACCAAAAAAAGTGTTGACAATTGCTGGGTCTGATTGCTCGGGTGGCGCAGGACTGCAAGCGGATCTCAAGACCTTCCAGGAACGCGGTGTCTATGGAATGACTGCGGTGACTTGCCTTGTGGCAATGGAGCCTGCAACTTGGCATCACATTGTGAAGCCAGTGGACATGGAAATGATACAGACTCAAATCAAGACCATTCTGGATGGCATCAATGGCGTAGATGCGCTGAAGACTGGCATGCTTCCTACTGCGGACATAATCAAGCAGGTGGGCATTATGCTGAAGGATTGCGGCGTGAAGCACATTGTAATCGATCCAGTCATGGTCTGCAAGGGTGCAGGGCAGCCATTGTTCCCAGAGAACACAGCCGCCATGATAAAGTACCTACTGCCTGTGGCGGAAGTTGTCACTCCAAATACATTTGAAGCCGAACAACTTGCTGGCGTCCCTGAAATCAAGACGCTGGACGATGTTTTCGAGGCCGCAATCAAGATACAGAGCCTGGGCGCAAAGAACGTCATCATCAAGGCAGCCCGCGTTTTCAAAGGCAAGGCAATAAATGTGCTGTTCGATGGGAAGGCACTTTACAAGTACGAGTTGGACAAGGTCCGCACGAAGTGGACTCATGGCGCAGGCTGCTCGTTCTCTGCATGCGTCACCGCCGAACTTGCTAAGAAGGCAAAGGTGCTGGAGGCGTTCCAGACTGCAACCGACTTTGTCAACGAAGGTTTGAAGAAGTCATTCCCGCTGAATGGCTTTGTCGGCCCCATCTGGCACAAGGCATATGCCGAAGCCGGTAACTGAGGCGCAAAGAGTTTAACGCAGAGGCGCAAAGGCGCAAAGGCGCAAAGGCGCAAAGGCGCAAAGTTTTTTTACCTAAATTGGCGTCGCCAGTTGCGTGTTTCCGCCAAGGCAACCTAAGTGGGCGCCGCTTTGGCGCCCACATACAAAAACAATGACAGAGGAAAATGAAAATACCCCCCAGCAGGGCGATGAACTAGTTCCCGACACGGACTATTTCGAACATGCGGATGACGAGCACATCGCCCGCGAGAAGAGGAAGGCCAGAGAACTGCGCAACAGCCAATGGTGGAAGAACGAATTGGCGAAGGGGCAGTGCTACTACTGCAAAGGGCGTTTTCATCCCTCGGAACTTACAATGGACCACATTGTCCCCATCATAAGGGGAGGCTTCACCAGAAAGGGCAATGTGGTGCCTTGTTGCAAGGAATGTAATAACAGGAAGAAATACCTTCTTCCTGTGGAGTGGAAGGAATTTCAAAAAGGACAGGATTGAAAAATGCAGGAATTGAAGGTAGCAGTTGTTGGACTGGATACAAGCCATTGCGTGGAACTTCCACGTCTGATGAATTCTCCAGAATGCAAGCCTGAATTGAAGATAAGCGGTCTGAAGGTTGTTGCCTGCAACAGGTTTATGACACGCTTCACCAACAATGAGGTACTGAACAAGCGCCAGGCACAACTTGAGGAGTGGGGCATCAAGGTAACAGAAAGCTTTGATGAGGCAATTGCGGACTGCGATGCCATCATGATGGAAATCAACGACCCTGCCATGCATCTTGAGTATTTTGAAAAACTGGCTGGATTGGGCAAGCCCATATTCCTGGACAAGCCTCTGGCGGAGAGCGTGGCTGATGGCCGCAAGATTGTTGAACTGGCACGCAAGCACGGCACCCGCGTGTGGTCTGGTTCCAGCATCCCATTCAATCCCAAGGTATGCCAGTGCATCAACAACCTGCTGGATGAGCCTTTGATTGCCCATACATTCGGCCCAATGGGGCAGGCACCTGCAGGAAGTTCCTTGATTTGGTACGGTGTGCACACATTTGAACTGATGCAGCGCCTGATTGGACCCTGCGGCGCAAAGACTGTTCATGCGGTTCCAACACCAATTGGCGTGGTTTCCACTGTTGTCTATGCGGATGGCAGGGTAGGCATTGTCGAGTGCCAGAAGGGCTGCTGGTGCTATGGAGGACGCATCCAGCACAATGACAATGCGTCGTTACTGCACATCCTCTCCAGCGAGCCGAACTATTACTACATGATGCGCCAAATACGCAGTTTCTTCAGGGGCGGCGAGGCGCCGATTACCATGGAAAGAACCTTCGAGGGTCTTGCCATAATGAACGCAGCCGAGGAATCCGTCAAGACAGGCAAGCCTGTCGAAGTGGAACAACTCTAACGCAGAGGCCCCCCTTATGTGAGCGCCGAAGCGGCATCTTATGTGAGCGCCGAAGCGGCGCTCACTCAGGTTGGCCAACCTGGTTGTTCACGTTTGTTGGACATCCGCGCAGGTTGGCCAACCCGTATGGAGTTGCCTAGAGCTTTGCCTTTCTGGTTGGCCAACCTGGTTGTTCACGTTTGTTGGACATCCGCGCAGGTTGGCCAACCCGTATGGAGTTGCCTAGAGCTTTGCCTTTCTGGTCGCTCAACTTGAGTGGGCGCCGCCTCGGCGCCCACATTAA
>JAFSTJ010000391.1 GCA_017450525.1 Victivallales bacterium
CAGTGGACAGTGGTGATTAGTGGTTTGGTGATATATTGATGAGGCAAAACAAGGAGATTACGATGAAGAGTGAGAAGAAGAACAGGGTAAGGCGCAGCAATCCGTTCACACTGATTGAAATCATGATCGTGGTTGTCATAATCGCGATGCTGGCGGCATTGGTGGGACCCAACATCCTGGGCAGCTTGGACAAGGCAAAGGTCAAGAGCACAAAGGCGCAGTTGGTGAACCTGAAGAGCGCTGTGCAGCAGTTCTACATGGACATGTCCGCATATCCAGCCTCATTGCAGGATCTTATCACAAATCCTGGCAACGACAAGTGGAATGGCCCATACCTGGATGCAAAGAACCTGCCCAAGGACGGATGGGACGGCGACTTCGAATACACAGTGCCAGGGGCGGACAATATGCCATTTGACATTATCAGTTACGGCGCTGACAAGACCTCTGGCGGCGATGGTTACAACGAGGATATCTCCTGCTGGAATTAAGCGTCATAGTTTTTGATGAAATCGCATCCCTTTACATTTCTGGAAATCATAGTCGTGGCTATGATCATGGTGCTTGTGGCGGTTTTTGCTATTCCACAAGTGGCCAAGACACCGCGGCGTCTGGAAGTGGAGGGGGCTTTGTCCAGCATAAGGCAGGCCGTGCGTGAGGTTGGCATGAGGGCGCGTGCCACTGGTACGCCGTTACTTCTGGTGCTGGACGAGGAGGCAGGCGAATTCAAGGTGGAACAACTTTCGGACAATTTGGCCAAGTGGCAGGATTGGCAGCCTCCAGTGAAGAAGACGGAGGAGGCGGCCGCCGCCTCGGTGGTGGCATTTCAGTCAAAGACCTCATATCCCATCTCTGGTGGCGTGGAATGGCTGCCTGCCGAAACTGGGCTTGACCAGTATGATTCCGTGTCATTTGCGTTTTTCGAGGACGGGCAGGCCGCTGGCAAGCCCCTGCGCTTCAGAGTGGGAGGACGATATTACCAAATGGATGTGGATTGCCTTACTGGTGCACCGCTGATAGAGGAACTGGAATAGGAAAAATTATTTATGGATATGACAAAGGAGCAGGCGCAGGCACGCATAGAGGCGCTGCGCAAGGAAATTGACGAATACAACCGCAGATACTATGCGGAGGCAAAGCCAGTGGTCAGCGACTTCGTTTATGATGCGCTGCTGGCGGAATTGGGGAAACTAGAAGCCGAATTTCCTGAATTCAAGAAAGAGGCATCCCCCACGCAAAAGGTAGGAGACGACCATCTTGATGGCTTTGTGACACGACCTCACAAGGTGCCCATGCTGAGTCTGGACAATACCTACAACGAGGAGGATGTCAGGCGATTTACCACTTACATTGCAAAGAATCTGCCCATTGGCGAGGCTGTGCATTATACCATAGAACCCAAGGTTGATGGCATCAGCATCAGCATTCGATACGAAAATGGTGTGCTGGTGCAGGCGCTCACGCGAGGCAATGGCAAGGAAGGCGATGATGTGACGGTTAACATCCGCACTGTGCAAAGCATCCCGCAACGGCTTGCTGGCCCAGGGCCATTTCCCGAAGTATTTGAGGCGCGTGGCGAACTATATATGAGCCGTGAGGGCTTCAGCCACCTGAATGCCCAGCGCATAGCCGAAGGCGAGGATGAATTCGCCAACGCAAGAAACGCCACTGCTGGAACAATCAAGTTGCTGGATGTGGAGGAGGTCGCACGTCGTCCGCTAGATGCTGTGTTCTATGCGCAAGGTGAACTCAAGGGCATTGACATCAACAGCCAGTTGGAACTTTTCAATGCGTTTCGCCGCTTTGGTCTTAAGGTGCAGTCCTGGTTCGGCGAGGCGGATGACACGGAGGGCGTCATAGCCGCAATTCGCCATATTCACGATGGCAGATACGATTTCCCATACGACATTGATGGTGCCGTCATCAAGGTGGATGCTTTTGCTCAAAGAGAAACCTTGGGCATGACAGCCAAGGCGCCCAGTTGGGCAAAGGCATACAAATACCCGCCAGAGCAATGCGCTACCTTGTTGAAGGCAATTACCGTGCAGGTGGGCAGGACTGGTGTGCTTACTCCCGTTGCGGAACTGGAACCCGTGTTCCTGGCGGGCTCCACTATTTCACGCGCAACTCTCCATAATGAGGACGATATCCAGAGAAAGGACATAAGAATCGGCGATACTGTGCTGATTGAGAAGGCGGGGGACGTCATTCCAGCAGTGGCCTCGGTGGTCATGGCGAAACGTCCGCCAGACGCCAGGCCATTCAGTCTGTTTGAGCACATCGGCGGCAAATGCCCCGCTTGCGGCGGCCCTGTTGAAAAGGACGCAAAATTCGTTGCATGGCGATGCGTGAACTTGTATTGTCCAGCCCAGGCTATGCGGCGTGTGGAGTATTTCGCCGCCAGAAATGCCCTGGATTTGGAGTGCCTGGGACCCAGCGTGGCATCCGCCCTCATTGAGAACAATGTCATCAAGGAGCCGCTGGATTTGTTCTCCGTGGGCCAGGAAACATTGATGAAACTGAACCTTGGCACGGAGAATGAACCTCGTCTTTTCGGCAAAAATGGCCAGAAACTCGTAGAGGCACTGGAACGCAGCCGAAGCAAACCTTTGTCTGCATGGCTGCATGCCCTGGGCATCCCTGAAGTGGGTGCCGCTACCGCAATTGAACTGGGACGGGTACACAAGAACCTGGAGGAACTGGCGTCATCACGCATACTGCGAGCACTGGCGGCATTGTGCGATGCTGAAGCTGGCGTAAAATACGATATGTTCCGTCCATGCCCATACAGCACGGATGATTTGCCAGCTACACCACGGGAATTGGCAGAGATACTTCTGCCGCTGGGGCTGATACGTCAATCCAAGTCCAAGCAGAAGGGATATGCAACTACCAGCATCGGCCAGAAGACGGCATTGAGCGTGCTCTCATTCTTTGCCAGCGACATTGGAAAGAACATTCTCGCTCGTCTGCATGAACTGGGCATTTCGCCACAGGGCGCAGTGCCGCCCGAAGGCGCAAGTTCAAAACTGGCGGGACTTACTTTCGTTATCACTGGCAAACTTGAATCCATGGAAAGAGAGGCCGCATTTGACAAGATACGCACCGCAGGCGGCTCTGTGGGCACTTCGGTTTCAGGCAACACGGATTATCTGGTGGCAGGCGCTGGCAGCGAAGGTACTAGCAAGACCGCCAAGGCCGCCAAGTTGGGCGTAAAAGTCATCAATGAGGCTGAATTCCTCAAGATGCTGGAGGAATGATGCGCTTTAAGAACGAGGCAGATCTCCAGAAATGGCTGGAACAGGCTCGCAATGGCGAACCTAAGCAGGTGAAAAAAACAATTGCTCCTGCTCTGACACAAATCGATACCAGCCTGCAAAGGCGCATCATCGGCATAGACACGGCCCTTCGATGCACTGGATGGGGCATCATAGATGTCAGAAATGGCACTATGACCGCAGTGGACTGCGGCGTAATCAAAAATACACCAAAAGACAAAATCAGCGACTGCCTGCGCCGTCTGTCCATCGGAATGCGTGAACTGATTACTTTGTACAAGCCAGACTACGCTGTTATGGAAGGCGCATTTTTCTTCAGAAATGTGCATACAGCTCTTATGCTGGGCAGCGCACGAGGCACCGTGCTGGCCGCCCTGGCCGAAAACGGCATAAGCACCTACGAATACGCACCTCGACGCATCAAGCAGTCAGTCTGCGGATTCGGCAATGCCAGCAAGGAGCAGGTGGCTGTCCTGGTTGCACAATTCCTCAAAATCCAAACTAACCATATCGCCCTCGACGCCACCGACGCCCTAGCCATGGCAATCTGCCATGCCCAAGCCCTCGCCGTCTCCGGCGGTCTAGGAATACCAGAGCCTCTATAATAATGTGGGGAGGGAACAGGGCCGTTGGCCCTTTCCCCTCCCCAC
>JAFSTJ010000392.1 GCA_017450525.1 Victivallales bacterium
CCAGCATTGTATTCTCCTTGTGATTGATGTTTATTATTTTAGAATAAGCAACTTCAATACGTTTTCTGTACGGTTTATGATCAATTTTGTCAAAGTCAGCACCCCATGCTCATCAGCCATAGCAGTGCCCTTCTGCATTCCAAAAGTCCAGGCAATATGTTCATTGGGTGCAGGTTTGAAATGCTGCAAGCGCCTGAAGGTGACATCGGTGCTAGCCTGTTCAGGAATCGAAAAAACTGTCTTGATACCTGCTTCAATGAAGATCTTCATGGAAAAGGCATCCTTCCTGTCGCTTACGTTCTTCCAACGGAAAAAGGCATTGACCTGACCTGATTTTTCAGCCGTTTCAGGATGCTCCCAGGGATTAGGATCATCACAGGAGGCGTTGGTGAATACGGGATATGCCTGGTTCCTGCGCACGGAGAGCCAGTCAAAGGAATGAACCAGATCGTTCTTCGCCAGTATGGTGCTGTTGGCGTTCGCATGGCCGAAATTCCCCCAATACCCAAACAGCATATATCTATGCCCCCTCATGTATTTGTAGAAATTATCATGTCCTGCGGACCATGTGTCATTCTGCGCCGAATAGTCAATGCATACAGGCGGGTCTGGCATGCAATCCCCCGCCATGGACATACGGTCCATCGCATGTTCCACGCCAGCAGGGACATTGACCTTGACTGCCGCGAAAATATCGCCGCGGCACATCCCAATTCCAAGGGCACCGCTGCCACCCATGGAATTGCCGCAGAGATACACACGCTCTTCATCCACGGGATAATGCCCTATCACCCACTCAATGGTGGCTAGAACTCTTTTCTCCACAGGCTGCATCTCTGTTTTGCGTTCAGGCTTACCCTCCCCTTTTGCATTGATGCCGCCCCACCAGAAATCCTCACCCGCATTTTCACGGCAGTCCAGATATAGCCCAAACATATCATCAGGTGTACGGTAGATATCATGGTTGTCAGGCGCAAATGTACATCCCAGGCAGGAATACAAGTCATGCCCCGCCGAATGAAGAACAACATACAAACCATGCCTGCGCCTGCGCTTCAATGGATGTATGACCGCGAAGGCATCCACCTGGTTCCTTCCACCCCATTCCGCCACGCCTTCATGATGGAAAAACTCCAACCGCCGCCCGTGGCTGATGCCGTCTTTTATCGGATTAAAGTGCTTATTCATATTTCACCTGTGATATGTTCTCCCAAAAGGCGGGTTCTCATGGGACCAATGGGACTAATGGGACTAATGGGACATAAGGGACATAAGGGAAGCAAAGTCCAATAAATTCCATTAGTCTCTTCTAGAGCCTGATGAGCATCCACCTAAATCTCAAATCGTCCTTCTTTTCTGCGATCTTTCCATATAAGAGAATCCAGTAGGTAATGTAGCCGATATAATGCGTTTTTCATTTGCCTCAATGCAAAAAGGCGAAAGAACTTTATAACGCCATTCCACATTGACGCACATTGTCCTACTCCTAATACTCCAAAATTAGGAATTCTGTTGGTGTAGTAGTAATGGCGTACCTTGCCATCGCACAAATGGTGCGCCGTCGATGACGCCGTCGCTACCACGGACTATCGCAAGGCAAACACTCAGCGCAGAATACCCTAAAGTTATGATTTCCGCCCTTTCATGCGCTCGCACATGCGCGCGTACATTGTTTGGGTAACATCCCCCACCCACCATCCGCTTCTAACATATCCCAAGAAAACGGGATATGCAAGCAGGAAAACAAAGATGTATGCATTACTACACTTTATATTGAATTCACTATAAAAATGACATTTCTATAGGATGGTGGCAATTTAGTACTCAAGCATGCATGAATATCAACGAGCAAAGTTACCCTCATCCAGCCATCGTTCTTATGGCATTGGTTCCAAAACTTCTAGGCTCCCAGGATTCTGCGCCAGGTTTCCACGAGTTTTTCCCATGGAAACAAAGCCTGGTTCGCAGGGCTTGTGGAAGGCAGATACGTCGCCTCCATTCCGATTGCAGGCGCGACCAGCTTCTGAAACAAGGAATAAGCTGTCTTGCCAGTTGTGAATATCCGCTCAATATGCGCAGTTTCAAGTATTGTGGAGAAGTCGTTTGGCACAGGCTTTCGTATGGAGGCATCCGATGCCCCCTCAATCTCGCATGAGGCAAGCACATCCCAAAGTGCGATGTTATGACGCAGCACCAGAGCCGCCTTATCCTCTGGTGTGCATGGAAGCACCTCGTTGAAAAGCGTTGCAAGCAAGGGCCAGAACCTGTTCTGGGGATGTGAATAGTAGAAGGCGTGCTTCACCGATTGCGGGGAGGGCATTGTGCCAAGTATCAGAAAACGCGAGTTGCAATCATAGACAGGCTTGAACGCATGTGTTACAATCTTCTTCATGTGAGATATCTAGCTAAAGCAGCTTTCCTGTGCCTCTAATGCACCAGGAAGCATATCCTGATAATACTGCTATTCTCTTGCCTTTCTTCAATGGTTCTATGGTTCAATATAC
>JAFSTJ010000393.1 GCA_017450525.1 Victivallales bacterium
AACGCTACGGGGCAGACGTGGTACGGAAATTCAAACTGAGGACGCTCATAGGCAAAACAACCATGGGACCGCGCACTGCCCAAGCCCTCAAGGAAGTGGGCGGCGTATATCTCTCCAAGATAGGCCTTAGCGGAAATGCGCTGCGTGGCCAGGTGCAAAAGGTGCACAATGTGTATTTCTTGGACGAACTGGGCAAGACCGAATGCACATGGATTTACGAAGTCAAGAACTTCGGCCCCTTCTTCGTGGCAATGGACGCGCAGGGCAACAACTACTTCGAGCAGCTGTCCCGCGAAGCGGAGGCACGCATGCCTGAAATAGAGAAGAAACTGCAGATTCCTGCTGGATACGAATACACGGAGGTTAATGGATGAGTTCCTCCATACGCTATCTTTCACTATGCGGGCTGCTGGGATACGGATACTCCCCAATAAGTCTTGAAAACGCTCTCAAGCAACCACTTGATTTCATCGGGGTGGATGCGGGGTCCACAGACCCAGGGCCATACTATCTGGGCAGTGGCAAGGGCTTCGTCAAGCGCCTGCAGGTTAAACGGGATTTAAGCATGGTGCTGAAGGAGGCAAAGTCCCGCGGCATACCGCTGATAATCGGAAGCGCTGGCGGTTCAGGCGCCAAGCCCCATGTGCAAAGCGTGTTGGACATAATGCAGGAAATCGTACAGGAGCAGTCACTCTCCTTGAAGACGGCTGTAATCTATGCTGACTTGAGCCAGGACTTCCTGGCAAAGGCGGCAGACGGGCACCTGCTCCCATGCGGAGGTGCACCTGACTTCAACAAGGACAATGTGTCAAAACTGTGCAATCCAGTCGCGCAATTCGGTACGGAGCCCATAATCAAAGCACTGGAAAGCGGTGCAGATGTCATCGTTTCTGGCCGGTGCTGCGACACGGCAATATTCGCCTCATATCCGATATGGAAGGGCTTTCCTGCGGGGCTGGCGCTTCATGCCGCCAAAATCGCGGAATGCGGCGCATTGTGTGCACGCCCCGTGGGCGCCAACGATTCGCTTGTGGTAGAGATGCACCAGGACTTCTTCACAGTGGAGCCGCCCAATCCTGCGCGTACATGTACGCCTGATTCTGTGGCGGCCCATTCCCTCTATGAGCAGCCTGATCCAAATTGCTTCTACGAGCCAGAAGGCAAGATTGACCTGAGCGCTTGCAACTTCGAGCAGATTGCTCCCCGTAAGGTCAAGGTCAGTGGCAGCCGCCTGGTCCCAGCCAGTGCCAAGACCACCAAACTGGAAGGCGCAATCAAACTAGGATACCGTTCAATCACCCTAGCAGGGCTGCGGGACCCATCCGCAATACGACACTTGGACGAACTGGAGAAAGGCGTCCGCGCTGCAGTGGCGGAGGCCGCGAACTTCGTAAAGGAAAATGAATAGTCACTGCGCTTCCTGCGCTACGGGCTGGATGCAGTCACTTGCGGAAACGAGGCATTGCCAGACACAATGCCACGCGAAGTTGGCCTGGTAATAGAAGCCATTGCACCCACCCAGGAACAAGCGGATGCATTGCTGGGACTGGCACGCTCCAAGGCATTGCACCAGGGCTTCCCAGAAAGGAAAGCCACCGCAGGCAATCTGGCATTTCCATTCTCACCCTCGGATTTCCAGGGTGGTGCAGTCTATGAGTTCGCACTCTACCACCTGACCGACCTGCCACTGAACTTTGAACCTCAAATCATGGTGATAAAATGAAACTATACGATGAAGCATTCGTCTGCCGCAGCAAAAACGCAGGGCCATTCCAGGTTACCATCGATTTGATGTTCTCCACGATTGACAGTTACAACAAGGTAATGTCATCACCAAACTTCACGGCAGAGAACATTGGAAAACTGTACCACATTGCGCCAGAGCAAGTCGCAATCAAGCCATTTGAGCGTATACTCACGGTGAAGGTGGTGCTGCCACGCAAACACGGCTCTGGTTCACCGCTGGACACGGACGTTTACGGCAGCCAACAGCACTTTCCGCTTGGCAACTTGGAAATCTAGTCAACGCAAAGGCACCTTTCTCAACGCAGAGGCACCTTTCTCAACGCAGAGGCGCAGAGTTTTTTTAATCATCGCCATGTTCACGTAAAACAAATTGTGCAACCTCAAACAGCGATGTCGATACTGGTTGCGTGTTACCGCCAAGGCAACCTGAATGGTCACCGCATCGGCGGCCACATGGACGCCCTCGGCGTAGGGGGGGACATAGCGTTTGAAAAACATACGCATTGGCATATAATACTGATAGTTTGACGAGGTTTCATAGTGAAACCTTGAATAAGGTAATCACAACTCAAAAGGCGCATCAAATCTATGGAAAACAATCAACAAAAATCAAATTTCCCATCCTCTGACAAACTTCTCATTGACTTCTTCACATTCAAATTCATGATACTGGAAGTCATAACGCCAGCCATCTTCATCATTGCGCTTGTTGGGTTGCTTTTTGCGAGTTTGGCCCTCATGCGGAACAGCTTCGGGCTGGGATTGTTTGCCCTGATTGCAGGCTTTCTGGCAATTCGCATATTTTTTGAACTGATCATGGTCGGTTTTTCAATCCTGGCCACAT
>JAFSTJ010000394.1 GCA_017450525.1 Victivallales bacterium
GCTAGTTTTGAAATTACCTCTAAATACAAAGCAAGATTCCAAGTCCACTTTTTAGGAAGCAAAGTAACATAAAGGAAGGGAATGTTCAGCGTCATCATTTAGGTAACTCCAACGCTGTCCAGAACAAATGGCTTATGAACATATACGGAATATATCTTGACGATATCGCCAGGCGCTTTTCAGGCGTTTTCCCGCTGGAGGCAGCAGGTGCGATTGAGGACCATCCTTTCTGCAGTGGCTCAGAAAGCGGCAAATTGGAGTTGTGCATTCGTCTGTCAGGAAAGAAAACGTCAATGAAGGAAAGCTACAATGGCGTGGAGCAGGAGCTTCGCTATCCCAATGTTCTGATAAAGGTGCCCTACGTTGAAAGACAATATGTGCTTGAGCATCCAAGGGATATCATATATTTCAGATATCGTCCTGAATTGCTGGAAAGCATGTCACAGGCAGGACTTATCAGCAAACCTTATGCCTGGCATTTTAAGATGACCCCAGATATCAGCAGCAAATGCAAGGAAGCAGAGAATCTATTTCGCCATCCAAAAGTAAATGGAATTGCAGAACGTCTGGACCTATTGGCAATCAGTCTTTGGGAACTACTATTGCTTGCAAGGGATAATGAAGGCGACGATGATATGAGCGATGCAGAGGCGCGCATCCGCCGTGTCGCAGCCTACTTGCAGCTCCATTTCACGGATGAGGTTGATTTGGCCGAGGTCGCCCGCAAAAATGGCTTTTCGGAAAGAAATTTCTTCCGCTGCTGGAAACGCTACTTTGACATGTCTCCAGCGGACTTTGTCAAGAACCTGAAATTCACTGAGGCAGAAAGACTGCTGTCCGAGACAAACATTCCAATTACACGCATCTCGGAAATGCTTGGTTTCCACAACGCAGGATATTTCTGCAATATATTCCGTCAAAGCAGAGGCATGACTCCATTGAAATACCGCGTTTCAACGAACAAATCAAGCAAGAACTGAAAGTCCTATTGCCTTTTCTTGCAGCAAGAGCCATTGCACTTGCCGCAGTTGCCGCCGCAGCCAGGATGCCTTAAGGCGTATCGCACCGCAAGCACCACAAGCGCTAGTATAACGATTGCTATTGCAAGGTTTGCGAAGTTCATTTTTCCTTGACCTTCTTCGCATTAGGATCGGGACGGAACACGGCAAACAGTATGAACGCCACCAGCAGCAGAGCTGCAATCTGCCCAATGCCGAAAGGCACATCCGCGAAGAAAAGCACTCCCAAGCGGAAGCAAATCAAAGACAGGCAATACCCCACGAGCAGCTGGAAGCCAATTGCGATAAGCCCCCACTTTGCGCTGCCCATTTCACGCCAGGTGGCGATAGTCGCCACAATGCAGGGGGGGAAGAACAAGTTGCACACCAGAAAACTGAAGGCAATCAACTTCGAGTAAAGCACGCGCAGCTCGGGTGCAGTTATGGCCGCTGGCACCATTTCCAAGAAAAGCGCCTGTATGCCCTTCAGCGTGCCACCACCCACATCAGGAGCCATAATAGCCAAAGTTGCGGTGGCCTGCTCCTTTGCGATTTCAGCCGTCATGGATGCCACAGCTCCCTGCCACGTGCCGAAGCCCAGAGGCCTGAAAATCCAGGCGAAGCACTGGCCTATGTCATGCAGCATGCACTGTTCAAGCCCTTCGGCGGTACTGGCATCTATCAGATGGAATGTCCAGTTGAAGTTCATCAAAAGCCACAGCAGAACACATGCCGCGAATATGACAGTGCCAGCCTTGATTGCGTAGCCCTTGCCACGCTCCCAGGTGTGGAGGAACAGGTTCTTGGCACTTGGCATGTGATAGGCGGGCAGCTCCATCACAAAGTGGGCTGTATCGCCTGCGAAAAGGCTGGTCTTCTTCAATGAAAGGCCACCCACGATGACAATGGCAATGCCCAGGAAATACATGCTTGGTCCAACCCAGTTGCTACCAGGGAAGAAGGCGCCCACAATCATGGCGATGACCGCCACCTTTGCGCCGCAAGGAACGAATGTGGCGAGAATAATGGTCATTCTGCGGTCATTAAGGTTATCTATCGTCCGTGTAGCCATGACAGCAGGCACGCCGCATCCAGCGCCCACCAGCATAGGAATGAAGGACTTGCCTGACAGGCCGAAGCGGCGGAAAATCCTGTCCATGATGAAAGCAACGCGGGACATGTAGCCGCAGTCCTCCAGAAACGCCAGGAACAGGAACACGATCGTGATTTGCGGCAGGAAACCAAACACGGTCCCAACAC
>JAFSTJ010000395.1 GCA_017450525.1 Victivallales bacterium
ATCGACCTTCTCCTCAAGCGAGTCAAGGCGCTGATCCTGACAGGCAAAACGGTGCTCGACTTTGTCTTCCAATTGGTTTAAACGATGGTTTACGGCATAGCCACGGAGAAGATAATCTTTCAAGACAGTATTTGCCCAGCGACGGAACAAGATCCCATGTGGCGATTTAACCCTGTATCCGACAGAAAGAATCACATCAAGACTATAGTATTCAACCTGTCGAACAACCTTTCTCTCTCCCTCCAGCTGAACTGTCGCAAAAATTGCGACAGTTGGAAAGGACGAATTATTTTGATTTGTCGCATTTTTAGCGACATTTGCTGCAGACAAATGAGATGGCACGGCAGTTTCAGACAGTTCTTCTTTAAGAGCATTTGCAATATCTTGCCGATAGTTTTTATGTCACGTCCGAATAACTGTGCCATCTGGTGCCGATTAAGCCATACTGTCCCGTTTTCTAGCCGCACATCCAAACGCATTGTTTCATTCGGCTGGTAAACGATAATTTGATTTTCGCTCATACCAACTATCATTCATTCTAAAACAAGTCCAAGTCATTTCCTGATGTAATCCTTGAACTTATATTTCTAACCTCGTAGCCAGAAATATTCATAAAACTGGCAATATCCAAAAAACGTTGATGTATCCTCTGTATTGTGTTCTTCTTTAGGCTATGGAAGTATTAAATCGGCAGTCATGCCAAATGGTGAAAAAGACGGCAAAGACTAATGAAGAGTATTGTCGGGCAGTCATTGATGGAAGTATTGGATCATTTGAAAAAGAAAAACTTAAATTTAGGAATCCATATAATAATGGACAGAGAGCTTGCAATCGAAAAGGTTAAAGGTTTTGTTCCAGAATACAAATGGGAGCAGGTGGCAAAGAAAGAACTACTGCATTTTCTGGAGCATAAGGACAATGCATCATATCACCCAGTCGCTGACGCTATTGCTTTAGGACTGAAGGATGTCAGTGCTTTCTTGATTCTTTCAGGATGCGACGTGGACGAAATAGATGATTGCTGCTGGTCACCGCTAATGCATGCGATAGAACGTGGCTACAAAGACATCTTCTATCTTTTGCTTGAAAAAGGTGCATACATCCATTATTGGGCTACAGAGCAAGAGCAGTGCCCATTGGGAGTGGCGGCTGGTAATGGACAGACTGACATGTTCTTTGAATTGGTGAAACGCGGAGTACAACTTGATGTGGAGTATTATGATAAATCGATAGGTTTAACCTGGAGATGCTCAAAGGAGGACTTGTTATGCGAGGCCATAGGCAGTCGTGATGAAAAGATAGCGCAGTATCTGATAGAACAAGGATGCGATTTGAATAGCCGTCTTCTTCCTAATAGGGAAAACATAAGGGAGTTTGCAAAACGAGAGAAGGCCTTGGAGTTTCTTGAGCAGGTCGAGCGCAATAAGTAATGGTTTTCTGATGAGAACTATGTTCCCCATGAGGGTAGGTAATGGCCCCGAAGGGCGCGCAGCCTGGGGGCGAGCAAATCCAGATGACGATACAACTGCAATTGTGCAAGTGGTGCTTGCATAATTGCGTTTCACGTTCAGCCCATTGGAAATTGCCGCATATAAAGACGGAACGGCTTATGTCTTCACCCCAAATATGGATTGCCTTCTGATTGGCTTTTGGAGCATAAGTGGAATGTTGTTACCAAGTTGGATTGTTGTATATTCTATGCGGGATTGTCCTCGTCTACTTATGTGACGACGTTGTTGTGCTTGCTGCTGAATTGGTGATACCGCACTGGTATCACCTGTGTTTCAATTGACCATAACCAGCATCATATTCGCGCCTTGATTCCAGCGATTTCCCCTGCATCCATCTTTGTGAAGCCAAAGCATTTCTTGCCCAGGTCTTTCAGAGACGCGCCGATGAGATACAGTTCTTGGTCATCAAGGATGAGGAAGCGGTCGTGGAACTTCTCGCTGTATTTCACTGTGAGCGTAGGGTACTGCGCGTTGAATTTCGCAATGTCAATAGATGAAATCTTCGGACGCGAATTGCCTTGTTTGTCAGGATGAGCGGATGTAACGACTGTCACCGAGCCACCCATTTTTTTCTTTGCGAGCATAGCAAGCGTTTCCACTGTTGCCCAGTTGTCTATGAGCAGAATGGACTTCTTTGCGCTTGCAATGAGTTTCTCCACCAGCGCGTATGCATCCCATAACTGACCATCGTAGAATACGCCCTGAAGCGGCAGTGTCTGCGTCTGCACAAAGAAATCAACTTTCTCCTTCAAATCAGCAATATCATTCTCTGCTTTTGCAATTCTGCGGTCGACTTTGTCTTCAAGTAAGCTGACCCTTGAGTTTACGGAATAACCACGTAGCAGATAATCCTTGAGAATTCTTGTTGCCCAGATGCGGAATTGTGTTGCCAGCTTGGAGTTTACCCTATATCCAACAGCAATTATTACATCCAGATTGAAGAACTCCTGATTGCGGACGACTTTTCGCTCCCCCTCAATTTGAACTGTTTCCATTTTGGAAACTGTTGCCCCTTTCAGTAATTCACCAGATGCAAAAATATTGTTTATATGTTTGCTGATAGCTGCCTTTTGTACTCCAAATAATTCCGCAATCTTCCGTTGCGTAAGCCATACTGTCTCGTTTTCTAGCCGCACGTCCAAACGCATTGTTTCATTCGGCTGGTAAATGATAATCTGATTTTCGCTCATACCAATCTATCATTCAATTCTAAAACAAGTCCAAGTTTTTCCTGATGTAATCCTTGAACTTTTTTCTAACATCGTAGCCAGAAATATTCATAAAACTGACAATATCCAAAAAACGTTGATGCATTCTCTTTATTGTGTTCTTCTTTAGGCAGTGGATGTGTTAAATCGGTGGCCATGCCAATTGTGAAAATTACGATTTTTTATCCATAAGGGAGAAAAAAACGCTTTTCTCATTTGACTTACAGTAACTCTAATGTGTAAAGTAAGGGAAAATCAGTGACGAAGTGCTGTCAAGAACATTCAAAGAATAATATGTCAAGGAGCAGAAGATGAAGAAGGAATCATCATTGGCGGGGCTGACCGACCGCACGCCACGCTACACCGTAAAGCAGATGGCGGAGAAGATGGGGCTGACGACGTATGCTGTCCGCTACTACGACAATGCTGGCCTTATTCCCGAGTGCCAGGCGAAGACACTCCGTGCCATTCAGCCGATTGCTGGGCTGGCGCAAATCACTGCGACCTTTATGACCAGATGAACAAGATTCCCTTTGACAAAATCGTCGCATTCTACACAAAGTATCTTAAATAACAGGAGCATATCATGAAAAAAGTTCTCATCATTTCCGCGTCGCCCCGTAAAGGTGGCAATTCAGACACACTCTGCGACCAGTTCGCCAAAGGCGCCGCCGAGGCGGGACACAAGGTCGAGAAGATTCGTCTGGCCGAGAAGAACGTAGGTTTCTGCAGCGGCTGCTACGCCTGCCAGAAATTGAAGAAGTGCGTCAAGAACGATGATGCCAACGAGATTGTGGAGAAAATGCTATCCGCCGATGTCATCGTCCTTGCAACGCCTGTCTATTTCTACTCGATGGATGCGCAGCTCAAGGCACTCATCGACCGCACAGTCTCCCGCTGGGATGACTTTGGGCGCTTCAAGGGAACGGAGTTCTGGCTGGTCATCACGGCTGCGGACGAAAGCCACGACATGATGTCCGCCACGCTGGAGGGACTGCGCGGCTTCATGCGCGACTGCATGGATGGCTCCATCGAGCGTGGCGTCATCTACGGCACAGGCGCATACGAAAAGGGCGCGATTCTTTCTTTGCCCGCGTTGCAGGAGGCATACGAGGCAGGAAAGTCCTGCTGACAAGGCATACGTAGCAACTGATCTTATAAACCTAAGGAGTCCGAACCATGATGAAATATCTAGCCTTAACCATCGCGTTTGCGTTGGCCGCATTGCTGTCGCTTTGCGGTTGCGCGGAGAAAACTGTAACATCAACAACTGAAAAAGGAGCCACCACCATGAACAACACAGCCAAGCCACTCGTCGTCTGCTTCTCTGCCACAGGAAACACAAAAGGTGTCGCGCAGCGGCTCGCCGAGGCAATTGGCGCGGAATTTGTGGAAATCGTTCCTGCAAAACCATATACTACGGCTGATCTGGACTGGCGGAACAAGAAAAGCCGCAGTTCCGTTGAGATGGCTGACAGAAAGAGTCGCCCCGCCATCGCAACAGCCATGCCCGACCTGGCGGACTATGCGACGATCTTCGTCGGCTTCCCGATATGGTGGTACCGCGAGCCATCCATCATAGACACTTTTGTGGAATCCAACGCCGAGACTCTTGCTGGGAAGACAATCGTGCCCTTTGCCACATCAGGCGGCAGCGGCATGGGCGATTCCACTGCCAACCTCCAGGCCCTTGCGCCAAAGGCGAAGGTAGTCGAAGGCCGTCGCTTCAGTACCTCCGTCGATGCAGACACGCTCAAGAAATGGGCTGCAGAGTTCACGAAATAGAAACGGCAAACGAAGGTCATTTAAAGATGGCATCGCATTTTGACGAAAACCTCTTGTTCGCTACGCCAATCCCACGTCACGCGATTGCAAACCGCTGAAATCAATGTAAATTAAATTCACAACGTGAATGGCAATGGAGTTCTAGATGCGGGAAGCGCTTCCTCCGTGGCATCTTCTTCTGGAACGCGCCTGTGCGGGGCGCGTTCTTGGGGCTGATGCCTTTTATTTGTCTGCAACGGCCTGTGGCTTATGCTATACCAGTTTGACCGCGAGGTTCGCTTGTGGGCAGTTGTGCAGATGCTGATAGTCGCCTATTCTATCTGAAGGTCCTCTATCGTGCATTATTATGGCCTCTGGGCAAAAGTTGTAACCGATTCCACTATGACGTTTTGGAACGATGGTCTGCTGCTGTTCGCGAATGACGGCGAGCGGTCGTGACTGATTTTCACATCGTTCAGTAGCCGAAGGTGTAACCTTTTTGCTTGCCAAGTGTATACAAGGCAGAAAGGAAGAAATACTATGGGTGGATTAAATTCTTTGAGCGGTCTCAACAACGTGAGCTTGGACTTTCGGCCCGAGATTACGTTGAATGTGCAGAACAATGACAACGCGAACAAACTCATGCCGGAAGCAGCAGACGTCGTCCGTGAAGACGTGTTGCCAGCAAAGGCTGAGGCCAAGAGCGTCGTCCAAGAGCTGGACGTGCTGCTGCTGAACGCAGCGAGCAAGTCGGTGTCCGCGGACGCAGCGAAGAACGTCAGGACGATCAACCAGTCGCTTACCGCCAAGGGCATACTGACTTCAAAGGAAGCCTCCAAGCTCGAACGCCTCGCAGATGACGCGACAGCGAAACTTCGGGCGCTTAACAAGTTCTCTGGACGTGATCTCGCAAAGGCGCTGATGGTGGAAAAGGAGACGGGCGAAACGGTCTGGAGCAAGGGCCTTTTCGGCCTGAACTCTGTGGCCAAGGCGGTCAAGGCGGCGATCGAGGCGCAGCAGACGCTTTCGATGGAACTCGGCAAACTCAACAACCGCCTCGCGCGCGCCCCGGAAGATGTGGTTGACGTCACCCTTCAGGAGCAGTTCACGGAACTGCAATTCCAGTGCGACCGACGCGCGTCGGAAATCGACTCGGTCGTGTTCAGGATGTACAGCCTTGCCCAACAGGACGTCGTGAAAGGTACCTCAAACGACCCGCAGACCAAAGAGCTGCTCAATGCGACGTTCCAGGAACTTATGCCGCGCGAGGCGATCATGATGCACGGCACGGCGGAGTCGTTCGAGAAATTGAATGCGAGCATGGCCGAGAAGATGCGGCCGCTCGCCGAGAAACTGGACGCTTTCGCGGCGGACGGTTCCAAGGTGCTGAACAAGGACGATCTGATCAGTCTGCTGCGCGATATGCAGACGATGAAGAACGCCATCGCCGACGTGCGCGCGAACGGAATCGGGCTCAAGGTCCCGGGCACCGACAAGGACGGCAATCCGTTCACCATACGCCAAATCGAGGTCGACAAGTCCCTCCTCGACGGGATGGATAAGATTCTTGCGGATGCCGAGCAGAAATTCGTCCACGCAAAGACAACTTCCATGACAAGGGCACGCGAGGCGTTCCTGAAGGAACTCGAAGCAAGCCTTTCTCCGCTGGATGTGCCCGGAGGGATACCGCAGTCGGATCCTAGTTCCACTCACCCCGCCGTTGTCGAACTGACGATGCGGAAGAATGAACTCATCAATATACTCAACCAATTCGCGTTTAACAAGGCGCCAATGGATAAGTTCGACGCTGCGTTTGACAAGTGCGTCGCCAAGTACAGCAACCCCCTATTCTTCAACCTCGAAAGATCCCTGCCGGATCTTGGCGTGGATCCAATGCTCGCAAGGAGCATCTCCAAGACAGTTACGTGCGGCCTCAGTATTATCAAGGCGCAGTTCAAGGAGATGATGGA
>JAFSTJ010000396.1 GCA_017450525.1 Victivallales bacterium
CTTGCTCCACCAATGGCGCAAATGTGTGATTTGGAAGAAATTGGTGGCAACGCTCATCAAGACGCCCGTGCCAAGAAGCAGTACCAAGCCAATCTTGACCCAAATAAACGTGTTCAGGGCGTCATTTAATTCCGCAAGTTTCGATAAAAACGCTTCCATGTGCAAAGTCCTTTCTCCTGTTGTTGAAATGACAAAGCCGCCAGATTTTCTGACGGCTCTCTGAAGAAAAAGGCTTTTGCCATATTTCCGACTCTTTCCTTTTGCCTGAGAGATTCAGTCTGTCACCAGACCTTGCACCTTCGGCACTCCATGAGGAGATTCTCCAGAGTTCCCTCCATCCGCAAGTTTCCCTGCGGACTTCATCGGGGCGATTTTTGCGCTTAATATACTGTTTTTCGCCAATTGTACAAATTGCCAACTCCCATTTGAACAGAATAATCTCCTTCTTTAACGCAGAGACGCAGAGTTTTATCGCCGATTCACATTCCAAAAGAAAATCTGTGGAAATCTGTGCAAATCTGTGGATAAAAAAACTCTGCGCCTCTGCGTCCCTGCGTTAACAGAAAATCCCCGATTGTGATAGGCTATTTCTCCTTTCTTGTGGCAGGAAGTGTGATGATGGTACCGATTTTCAATTTGGCGTCCTTCTTCATACCAGGATTGGCGGCAACTATGTCATCCACATAACTTTCATCACCGTAGAAGTGCTTTGCAATCGACTTCAGCGTGTCACCCTTCTTGACCTGGTACTGGAATGGCTTGTCATGATGACCTGGCTTGCTGACGCCATCGTGGTCGATGCTTGCCACGTCAATGACCTGCTTGCGGGAATCCAGCCGATAGGCAAGGAACTGCCTGCTTTCATCAGGACGGCCATAGTTGGTGTAAACCTCCGCATAGAGCGTAACTGCGCCAAGCACCTTCTGGGTATGCGTTCCGTAGTAGTCGGTCTGTACCTTGTACTTGCCCTTGACTGCGTTGCGTATCATGAACTCCTCTGGACCATAGCCCTGCGTGAAGTCGCATGAATTACGCCCGCCCGTGGAGGTAAAGCGATGGCTGTAGAAGCACTTCTCGCCAAAGTTGTCAGTCACCCACAAGTCCATATCGCTCATGTCGGTGTCCCAGTTGATGACAACACGGATGTCTGTCTGTATGGGCTTGATGAACTGCTTGTCAACATTCTTGATGGCAATGCCCTTGCGCTCTGCCCGCAGGATCATGCGGTTGATTTCCGTCAATGCAATGAGTTCGATTTCACGGAAGCGCCCGTCAAACTTGTACTTGACCAAATGAAGCATCATATCTACGGCCTCCTGGAAGCGCTCCAAATCGTCCAGCACAAGTGCCAAATCGCGGTAGGACTGTGGTTCTTCAGGAGCCAGTTTCAGCACAGCCTTAAACACAGCGGCAGACGCCTCCAGTTCGCCCCAGAAGCGCAATTTGTAACCCAGGATGCGCAATACCTGCTTGTTCTCCAAGTCCATCTCAGCCAGATTGGAGAGCACGCGGAGTGCGATTTTCCTGTCGCCCGCCTTCTCGAAGAAGTCAGCGCAATCCATATAGAAACCTGCGGAGGCACCATAGTCCTTGCGTTGCGCCAGATATGCCTGGTAGGCATTCTTCTTGGCCTTCTTCAATGCATCAATGTACGGCGTCTTGGGGTCCCATGCCTGCAAGACCATCTTTGCACCGCCAGAGGCATTGTCTTCTGGTGCCGCCTTTGCCAGCGCAGGTGCTGCATTAGATTCCATATCAGGTGCTGCATTGGATGCCATGTCTGGTGCAGGCGCTCTTTCATAGGCAACCGCACCATCCGCTACGGCACCTGCTACTGAATGATTGCTGCGGCTGAATAAACTAAACACGCCTCTGCCACCTCCTGCAGACTCGGCCTTGGCCTGCCCACTGGTATTCGCGACTTTCGGATACTCCTTGTCATACCAGGTATTCAGGCTCTTCCACATATTCAGCACAGTCTTGACATCGTTCTCCTGAAGTTTGAATGTTTCGCCCCACTTGCTGTTCTTGTCTTCCTTGTGCTGGGCATCGTACTGCGCACGCATTTCGGGCAGGCTCTCTGGAGGGCGAACGTTGTAGCGTAGATACTGCGAGATATTGTCCAGCACCAGCAGCGAGGTGCCTGGCGTAACAAGGCCATAGAGTTTGCCAGCGGCGGTAACATCCTGCGAAGGTGCGCCAGAGGCAAGTAGTTCCGCTATCTTAAGTTGCCCGTAATTGGTGCGAAGGAGCGTTCCTGTTTCAAGCCCATTCTCATCGGCAACAGCAACCTCGCGGCGCACGATTGCGCCCGCGATGGACAATTCAAATGCTAGTTTCTTCGCGCCATCGGGCAGTTTTCCCGCTACTGCCAGGCGGTCTCCGTCAAACTGCCAGGAGACTTCGGCAAGTTTCTTGCCATCGCAAGTGGCTGAAGCAAGGAATGGGCGTGGCATATCCAGCAACTTGACTGCATCCTCGGTAGAGAGGCTGCGCAAATCCATAAACAAGCCATTGCCTGCCAGCGCCTTGAGTGCGGAGGTGTTCAATTGCTTGTCCCCCGTAAAGGCGCACAGACGCGCAGCCTTGGCGGAAGCCGCCTCCAAAGAGAAGTTGTCCAGCCCGTCAGAAAAAAGATATGCCTCCGCCTTTTCAGGTATGGCGGCCACAGCGGCGGCCAGATTTGTCGCGCCATCGTAGATGATGCCCTCAAGCGCCTTGGCAAGTTCAGTCGCCGAAGCAAAGACCACTTGGGCCTCTGGCGCATTGCGGAATATGATTAGCGTCAATTTCTTCGACTGCCCGAATGCCGCCTTTATAAAGGCAATTTCAGAGGCATGGTCAGACTTTTCACGGGACATTGAAGCATCCCAGAGAATTACTGGCTCCTGCGAGCGTGGCAGACTGTTCTTCAAACTGGCTGGCTCAACAGTATAGTTGTAGGCGAAGTAGTTGCTGCCGTCACTTGCCTTCTGGTGCAGGAATGCTTCGTCAGGCCTGGTCATGACTGCCACATAAAGGTCTTCTGTCAGCGCAATGTCCTTCAATTCAGTATTGGCTGTATAGACGGTCTTCCACTTTTTGAATTCCAGATTGCTGAGGGAGCCAGCCACCACCTTGGGCGGCTGGATAGCCGCTGCCACGTTCAGTTTCAGTTTGAAAGTGGCAAGTTTGTCGGGGAAGTTCAACGGCTGCACATAGTAGGAGGAACGCGTCCCATTTTCATTGACGGAAAGCGTGGTGGCGACATAGCGCACGCTCACGCGCCTGTCCCCATTGGCATTGATGGGATAGACCTTCGTGCGGAACATGTTGCCACCCACCTGCTCTGCCATTCCAGGATCTACGCCCTGCCGCACCACCTCGTCAAACACGGCACGTGCCTTCTCCTTCTCCACAATGACGCCGTCAACCATCTTGCCATTGATATCAAGCGCGTATCCAGCCACAGTCGCACCTGCGGGCAATGGGAAATTCAACTCACCCTCCAGAATGCGACCATTGGGATTGTGCAGCGTCATCGTCACCTTGGTCTCGGTCAAAACGCCATCCACATTAGCCTCTATCTCCACATCAGTCACCTGAACAGGCATGATATTGTCAATGACAGGCACCTTTATGACAATGGGCGGCAACGGCGGGAACGGTGGAAACGGCGGATGTGGCGGTCTTGGAATTATGTTCTGCGCCGAGGCAAAAGCGCCAATTAAACAAAGCAACAAAACGAAAATGTGCATTTTAGATACTCCTTTGAGACAATTCATACGACAAGTGGTTATTTTCATGATTATATGCCTTCCCTCTGATTCTTAAACTTTTTGGGACTGTATATATTAATAGACACATTTCAAATAAAAAAGTTCCATCTGTGCTATTGGAAATTGGACTGTTGTTTGCTTGGGACAAAAGACGCAATTATCCACTGCTATTCTTTACAACTACCCATTGTCCAATCGCCCAGGTGGAATTATACGCTTACACGATAAAGCGTCTCAGTTCATCCAAAAGTTCATTGAGCTTCAGCGGTTTTGTGATGTGGCCATTCATGCCTGCCTTCAAGGACTTTTCCTTGTCCTCCTCAAATGCGTTTGCGGAGAATGCGATTATCTTCAGTTTGTCCCCGCCAGGGAGTTTTCTGAGAATGGAGGTTGCCTCATAGCCGTCCATCACAGGCATTTGTATATCCATCACGATGAAATCGTATGCATCAATGCCTTTCTCCATGATTATATCAACCGCAAGCTGCCCGTTTCGGGCTGTATCGACAATAATGTCCTGTTCCTGAAGCAGAAGCACGCCAATCTTAAGGTTTAGTGCGCTGTCATCAACCATCAGGATTTTCTTGCCTTTTAGCGAAACAAGCTTGTCGTCCTTGTTCTCCTGCGCAAGTTTCTTACCTTCGGCCAATCTGAAATCCACGAGAACAACTACTTCGGTTCCTTCTCCCTTTTTTGAGGTGACTGAGACGCTGCCGCCCATCATCTCCACCAGGTTCCTTGTGATTGCCATTCCCAGTCCTGTTCCCTGAATGCCAGAAACCGTGGAGTTTTCCTCCCGCGTAAATGGGTCGAAGATTGTCTTGGCATATTCCTCGCTCATGCCAATTCCGTTGTCCTTGATTCTGATTTCAAAGGAGCCATAGCCTGTTTTTGCCGTGGGTTTCTGCGCGACACGTAGCAAAATCGTTCCTCCTTGAGGCGTGTATTTGATGGCATTGGACAGCAAATTGAGAAGCACCTGGTTCAGGCGCAGTTTGTCACAGTACACGTATTCGTCATGGACATCCACGACATCAATGTGGAAATCAAGCTGCTTTGCCTGCACGTCCGCATTGACAATGCCACCAAGCATACGAAAAATATCTGCAAGTGATTCTTCCTTCTCATGCAAGGTCATCTTGCCTGCCTCAATTCGGCTCATGTCCAGGATGTCGTTTATTAGAGAGAGAAGATGCTCCGAGGACTGCGTAATGGTCGCCAGATAATCCTGGACGCGTTCCGTTTCATTTATATGTTTTGAAGCAAGCTCAGTAAAACCTATGATTGCATTCATCGGGGTGCGGATGTCATGGGACATGTTGCTCAAAAACGTGGTCTTGGCACGATTGGCGGACTGCGCCATCTGCAAGGCCTCCTCCAACTGATTCTGCTTCTTTTCAAGTTGTTGACGCAGTTCGGATTCCTGCTGCCGCTGCTTTTCAATTGTCTCGGAGTGTTCCCTGAGTTTTCGGTTCACCCCAGCCAGTTTACGATTGATTACCGCCAGCCTCCGATTGCTGATCGTGTAAACCACCAGAGCCGCCATCAACGCAACTATGATTGCAACAGTTATAATTAC
>JAFSTJ010000397.1 GCA_017450525.1 Victivallales bacterium
CGTTAAGGGAATCTTGTGAGCCTTGGTCGAGATTACCACGCAGGAGACAAGCATAATGCTGATAGGTCGTGAAGCAGAGATAAAGAAATTGAAAGAGGCATTTTCAAGCACGTCACCCGAGTTTATTGCCGTGTATGGGAGGCGTCGCGTTGGGAAGACCTACTTGATTCGCGAAACCTTTGAAGGTCATTTTGCCTTCTACCACACGGGCATTGCAAATGCCAGCCGAACGGAGCAATTGGAACGTTTTGCCAAATCCCTGGAAAAACAGGGTGCAGGTCACAACAAAAAGCAACTGAAGAATTGGTTTGAGGCATTCGACAGGCTTGAGGCGTTCCTCCAGAATATGCCCGTCGGCAAAAAAGTCGTTTTTATTGACGAGCTTCCCTGGATGGATACCCAGCATTCAGGCTTTATATGCGCCCTGGAGGCCTTCTGGAACGGCTGGGCATCCGCGCGCAACGATGTCATGCTTGTCATTTGCGGCTCCGCCACCTCATGGATGACCAATAAAATTATCGGCGCCAGAGGCGGACTGCACAATCGTCTGACACATAGAATCAGGCTGGAGCCTTTTTCCCTGGCCGAATGCGAGCGTTTTCTGCAGGCCAAAGGCATAGTCGCCACTCGTCGGCAGATTCTGGAATACTATATGGTCATGGGTGGAGTGCCCTATTATTGGAACTTTATCGCAAAGGACAAAAGCCCTGCCCAGAACATTGACGCCATCTTCTTCGCTTCCGACGGCGAATTGCGGGATGAATACAGTCACCTCTATGCATCGCTTTTCAAAAAGCCGCAGCACCATATTGCCATCGTGACCGCGCTTGGCACGAAAAAAGTCGGCATGACAAGGGAGGAACTGGTTAAGGCAACCCGTCTTGCAGACAACGGCCTGTTCAGCCAGTCGCTTTCCGAGCTTGTCGAATGCGGGTTTGTCAAGCACTATCATGCTCCTGGCAAAAAAACATACAGCGCCCTCTTCCAACTGATGGACAACTTTACGCTTTTTCATTTCAAGTTTCTTTCAGACTTGGACAAGGACGACACCCGTTCCTGGAGCACCATCCAGAACACTCCGATGGTCAATGCATGGCGTGGCCTTTCCTTTGAACGCGTTTGCCTTGAACATATCGCTCAGCTCAAAAAAGCCCTTGGCATTTCAGGGATTTCCACCAGACAATACGCCTGGCGTTCCCGTGCAAGCGAGACAACGCACGGTACACAAATCGACCTGCTGATCGAACGGGCGGACAATGCCGTCTCCATTTGTGAAATGAAATATGCGTCAGGCGAATATGAAATCACAAAGGAGGAACACGGCAGAATGCTCTATCGGCGCGACAGGTTCCTCGCGGAAACCAAGTACCGAGGCGCCGCCTATATCACGCTCGTAACCATCGACGGCACCGTCCACAATGCCTACTGGAACGACATCCAAAATGAAGTGAAGCTGGACGACCTTTTCCAGTAACTTCTGTTCTACATGAGAGCGAGAGCTATCAAGCTATATAGAATACGTTGCCTCATAATCCCTTTGCCTTCTCCATCAACTGGTCAACAGTTGGGGCCTTCGGCGCAACAGGCTCGTTGCCGCCAGGCGGATTCAACTCAAGCGTCTCCGCCTTGCCGTCTTTGATGTTGACCGAGCTGTTTTTCCAATACTCCGCCGTACCGTCGGCAAGTTTCCGCCGCACGTAGTCGTCCGTCTCGCCAGTCTTGCGGATGCGGTCGATTGTCTCGGCGAAAAGCGCCTCGCTCTTGAAGCGTTCGCGCCCCGTTGCGTCCAACTGCAGGACGACATTGTAGGTCTGCCCGTCTGTGAAGAATGCCTTTGCCACGTATGGCACGCAGAAGGGGTATTCGACGCGGAGGTTATGGACGCCTTTCGGGAGGGTTACTAGCGCTGGAATCGTCCCGTATGCGACGCCGTCAACTTTGACGTCGGCCCCCTGGATGTTGCAGGTGAAGTTCACGTTCGCCATCTCCGCTGCTGTGGGCTTCCATTCTGCCGAAGCAATCTACGCCAGGAGTTGCGCCGCGCATTTCGCGGCTGCGCCGTGCAGCACCTCCTCGTAGAGGGTCGCGGTGTTCGCCTTGAGCTTTTCCACCGTGACGTTTTTGCTGAACTCCACGCCATCGACGCCGCAGACGGTCTCGCCCGTCGCCGCATCCACCAAGTTGAGCGCCAAGCGCACCTTCAGCATGTGCGCGATGGCGGGAACGCCAATGTCCTCGCCTGTGAACTCAAGGATGGAGGCGGTGACAACGCCCTCCGCGTTCAGCATCCGCCCAATCTCGCGTGCGGATGCATCGGGCATCGCCTCGCCCAGCGGATTGCGGTTCTGGTTTACGCCGATGACATTGTGCGGGTTCACGACCCGCAGCGTGCCGCCCGCAAGGCGCGACGTCAGGGTGTCGGCAAACGCCGCCATCGGCAGGTTCGGTGCGTCGGACGTGTGGTTCTGTACCACGAGCGCAACGCGACGCGGCGCGGCAGTTGCCGCAAGCACCGCCAGGAAGACAATTAGGGTTATCAGAGTTCTCTTCATTTTGCCACCTCGCTTTCTCTGTTGAATGTCTCAATGCCCTCCCAGACGATTTTGCCCGTCGCCAAGCTGTGGATGGCGAGGCGCAGCTTGTAGTAGCCGATGCCGTCGAGGTCGGTCAGGCGCTTCAAATCGCCCACCACGAAGAATTCTGGCGAACCATGTTGCTTTAAGTTTCCCATAAGCTCGCCGTCCTCCAGCGGGCTGTTCCCGCTGGCGACAATGCGCTTTGCGAGGGCGACGAGAACGCCGTCGTCCTTGACCTCGAAGAGCTTCGAGTTGAAGAGCTTCACGCGGAAATGCTCGCCTGCCGCCTCGATGAGGTCGTTCAGCGCCGCATTGCCCGACTTGTTCTCAATGCCTCCAAGCACCACGACGGGGAGGCGTCCCTCCTGCCGCGCCTTGCCCTCCTCGTAGTTCCTGGCGAACTGCGGATTCGCCAGCATCTCGCGGATGAGGACATCGACCCTGCTGTCCAGGCTTGTGCTAGGTGGACGCGGCATCGGTGGCACCGGTATTGGTGCGGGCTTCCAGGCGAGAACGGCTGGATTCGCCTCCAGCCGTTCTGCACACTCCTCCGCTGTGGCGTGGACCAGGTCGCCAAGATACTCCTGGCTGTTCTGCGCCACCTGGTTGTTCGTGTATTTGGGACTCTTCCGCTTGATGGTCTCGCCGCAGATGGCCGCCCCCGTGCCCGCGTCCGCAAGGCTGATGGAAATGCGCACCACATACTGGTGCAGGACAGGCGGTGTGCCAAGCGTCGTGTCGAGAAAATCAAGGACGGAGGCGGTCAGAACGCCTTCTGCCCCCACGCCCCGCGCCAGTTCCAGCGTAGAGATTTCAGGCGTCTTCTCTCCGGCAACATTCCTGTTCTGGTTGACGCCCACGACATTATACGGATTGATGACCTGGAAGCCACGCCCCGACAGCTTCGCCGTCAACGCATCCGTCAACGCCATCATCGGAACCTCTGCACCTAATGACGCATGGTTCTGCACGACGAGCGCAATTCTGCGCGTTTCCATTTCCCCTCTGCCCTGCGTGTCAGTTGGAATCAGCGTCTGTGCTTGCGCAAGTGCGGCACACATTGCGACCAGCGCAATTATTTTTTTCGATATTATCATTGCATTCCTCCACTTTTCTGTCTTGACATAGTATCCTTTGGATGTGACCAAAAGCGACGTATCAAAGACGTAGTCACCATCCTACGGTTGGTCTTGTACTGACTTTGCGTATTTCCTTTTCGCCACTCCAGTCGATTTTACCTGTTTTTTTGTTCAACAGTTTCATCGTTAGCTGATAGTAAACATCCTGTATTTTCCCATAAGTATCGCGGTTTTCGTTCAATTCTCCCGTAAGAAGATAGTCCGCACGAGCATGATTTCCGAAATCTGTAACTCCTGCATCACTGGTTAATGCGCCTTCGGCATCATGTGTCTTTTCATCAATGAGCATCTTCTCTGCCTTGCGGTCAATCAAATCGAATCTGCCAGAATTGACAAGTCTGGTTTCAATCGCCTGTTCCATGCTTCGCAAGTCAAAGATGCGGTTGGTTCGGTTTGCGACAGGTATTATTGCCACAACGGGGACTTTGGATGTAAATTGCGCTTGAATTCTTTGCTCCAGTCGCCCATTGGAAAGCATCGAATCGACCATCGCGATGGCACATTGCTGAAAATCATACGATGTGAATTGCGTTCCACTACCACGAACTTCTGTGGGATCGCGATAGGGGGAATTAGATGTGGACACGCACCCGCTCATAAGAACCAATGTTGTTACCGCATAGGCACAAACTCTTGTTATTCTCATTTCATTGTCTCCTGCTTTTCAGATGTTTATTGTATTCGACGCAGACGTATGATAAACTTGCTTCCACCTTTCTCTGGTGCAGTGGCGGAAAGCGTCACGGCTTCTCCACCATGCAGAGTTGTCTGTTCCCAAGGACGAGCACCAGGCTGAATCTCCATGCCATCGGCGTCAAACCAGAAAAACTTGTACTGTATGGGATAGTCCTTCTTTTTCCGATTGCGCACACACACGCTTGCCTCAAGAAAACCTGTTTTTCCTCTACGCATAATCGCTTCTTCAACATCAATGTGCCTTTTGAAAGAACTATCAACGATGCGAATGATTGGTTGGCTTCCACCTTCTTTCAAGGTAAGTTCTAGTCCACTGGTTGAATCGCTGGCACATCCCAACATTACCACTAGAATTAAAACAGTAAATGGTGCTAATTTCTTCATCATTTTCCCTTTCATTTTATTTTATCCAAACAAGCTGAAAAAGTCCTCATTGCATTTGGCAAGGCTATGCAATAGATAATTGTCTTCTCCCCATTCTTGACTTCTGCAACGACATTTTCCCTTATCCCTGCTGTAGAAAGTTGAAGTTGATGTTTTCCCACATCCATTGTGAACCGCGCTATCTGCACTTGACGGGGTAGGAGCAACCAGGAGCGCAGGTCAGCTCTTTCGCTGGCTTCAGCATAGATTGACATAGCTAAAACACCAAGAGCTGCAGCTCCAGCAAGTATTACTGCTCCTTTATTATCGCCTCCCGATGATGCCACTACTGAGCTAATGGTCGCCGCTGTTAAGCCAACTTTCGTCATAATCTTAATGCTTGAACGTGCAATTTGCCGCGCGATAATTCCACGCATACACTCCTCAAGCGATTTAGCAGCTAATGGTGCCAAGTCGCAAAGAAGCCTAGTTCCTGCAATCTGATGTTTGTTTTCACTGATGATAAGCGGCCCCCCATCCTCGAAAGGCATACAATCGAATGAAATATATGCCGGCATCGCGGAGGTGAGAATCCCACCCACATAACTCTTGACTTCACGCTTTGGTGGAATAAAACCTTCCTCAAGAAAAACAATAACCTCTCCTTTGCCAGGCTTCATGGCGGTATCAAGGCTCTTTAACGTTTCCTTCACAGTTGCAGTTCCAAATCGAATCCGTTCAATATCGCGATAAGCCTTGATGGCGTTGGAGGTGTCGCCGATTATTTCATGATAAAGGCCAATCAGGTACAATGAATAGATATTGTCAGTTGAATGATTCACGGCATTTGCCTTAAATAGGTCATTTGCCGTCGAATTGTTTGATGACGCACCTGTTTTCTGCAGCGTTTTGGCATCTCTTTTAATGAATACGGTGGCTTCGTTACGCCAAGTTTCCAGATTGCGAGCATGTACTCCAAAGCCGTCCCATTCTCCTAATGCAAAGCAGTTGAACGCATCAAGCGTATGGAGCATCATCTGGTCGAACGCAGATGGCGCATAGTCCTTCGCCAAATCGTTTCCGTAAGTCGAGGCGATTGCGCTCTTCAACGTGTCGCTTACGCTGATATCAGGTTTTGTTTCACGCATGGTAAATAGACAGTCAATTGCCTTTCTATATTCATTCGCACTGCCGCTCCAATCGCCTTTCAACTGGCAGAGGCGTCCACGCTCTTGCAAAGCCAAAAGACGGTTTACCCGTTTCGTGTCGTATGCATTGTACTTGGCAATTTGGCAATCTAAAGAAATCTCTTTCTTTAGCACCTCCATCTTCTCAGTATAGGATTTACATCCAGCGACAAGAAGCACGACAGTAACATGGCAAAGCACTTGCACCAGTGATTTCATTTCAATTCAGCCGCCGCCATTTTGTTGAGTGAACGCATGATAAGAGCCGCAATGATGTCTCCATCGCACACTGGATCGAATACGAAATTCTGTATGAATGTAATGGGTTGGACAAAATTATAGTCTTTAAACAAGCTTTCTCCTAAGGCATACTTTTCATCATTAGGAGAAATAGCAAAGGTTCCTTCTGTGAAAACCTCTCTCTTTTTTGGCCAATCGGTTTTTCCTGGTATTCCGAGAAGTGAGATAGGAAGTACACAAGAAGTCCACATATCACGCTGCCTGATTGCCCCACTGTTCTGTGCAGCAGGTGGGTATTCTAGACGTGACTCATAATATTCATTCCAAAGTTCGTCTTTGTTTTTCCCACTTGCATTTGGCACAATGCGAGTTTGGTACGTTACTTCAACCTTTTGAGTTATAGGAAAACCTAAAATGCGAAGAAGTCCATGATCGTAACTGTGAGTTTCATATTTGTATTTATAAGAGACTAGAACTGTTATGGGAGTTGCATCCATCGAATTCGTGAACACATTTGGATAATTGTTGAGGAGAGATGCCTGTATGGCGTCATAGTACATCTTCGTGCATTTTTCATCTTGACAAAAACGGATGTAGGCATTGTATTCGTGCCTAAAGATAGCTTCAAAAAACTCACAGGAGTTTTGATAACCGAGCCGTTTTATGAGTCCATCAGTATCGTTAACATGTGCTTTTTTGTATTCCTCTGTCATTTTCATTAGTCCTTTCAAGCCACAGTAAGCCGATATCATTGTCTTTTTGCATTCTTGTTTATGTTCTTTATCGTCTATTTCAACAGCCTCGTAATAAGCTTGTAACAACTTTAAAACTTCTTGATTCCCGAATGTTATTTCTTTTGTAAATTTCTTAACGAAATTGATAAAATGTTTGTCATTCTCGCATTCCTTCATAAGTTGTAGAAACTCTTTTTTCGTGACTTCAGAAACATAAGAATCTAACATTTTTACTCCAGAATCTAGCTTTTTTTCTCCAAGATCCTGGAATGCTTTCACTATCCATGATATTTTTACATATTCTTCTTCATTAGGCATTTGTAAACCTACTAGGTTATATGGAGCAAGAATAATCCGATCCAATCTGTACTTGTCGCTCACTGCCGCACTGGGCTTTACAGTGTCTGGACGAACATTAGCCTCATACCTTGCGCAACTATAGCATCCATCTAAAAGTAGCATGAAGCATACGGTAAATCCTACGATAGTCAGTTTTCTTTTCATTTTTACTCCATTTTTTTGATTATGACATTGATTACAAACAATTTATTACAGACAAAAAAAGAGCATCTCTTTTTCGCGATGTACTGAGGTTTAGCACGACCCACACAAAGACACGAAAAGAGACGCTCTAGACAGAGTGCTCCCAAAGTGTGTCTTTGTGTTGATTTCTCGAAGGTGCTAATTTCAGTACATCACAAAGCACAAACTCCAGCGGGAAAGGCCGCTGGCTATGTTAGAAAAGAGAAGACGCTATTTGTATGTGTGGGTGATAGCTCCTGTGTCGTTTAAGGTGGACTGCCCATTGGTGGACAGTTTGTTATCAGATACGCTATGTTCCCCATGAGGGTAG
>JAFSTJ010000398.1 GCA_017450525.1 Victivallales bacterium
CAAGAAAAACTGGCGGATTCAGCGCAAACTGCCCTGCCCTCCATGCCAGAAAATAGCCAGCCAGGGAAATCATCTTCGTGTATAGCCCCGTGAATGGATTGTGGTTGCCCGAATCTCCTGCCGCTGGCCTTGAGACAACCTGGTGGAAATGGCAGCCATTGGCAATGGGTCCCATTTCGGCGTAGTAGTCGCTAAGATTCTCCCGCGAATTGAAAGGTGGGTTGTTGCGAGCGTGACCTATGTCCAGATGGAAGCCGATTCTGGCATCACCGCTGACAGCCCGCACTGCCTCAATCCAGTCACGGCATTCCGCAATCGTGCATCCGTAGTTGCGCTTGTCATCCTCTCTTTTGTCAGCATAGGTGTGCAGATTCTCTATGCCAATGTCAACTGGCGCATCAAGCAGCGGCGCCATTCTTGTCATGAAATTCTCCAACAGACGCTCTTTCTGCGCTGGAAAAGCTGTGGCTGTGACAGCGGGTACATGCAAGGTCACTCTCTGGCATCCCAGTCGCAGCGACCGTTCCGCCGAAGCCAATAATGCGCCGCCATCATCGTCAGCGGTCAGATTGGGCAAGTGCAACGAAAGGCACTTGCCGCACTCGCTGCGCCAGGCCTGCAATGCCTCAAGCAGCTTGGCCTCGGACAGCTCCTTCAACGCACCTTCCCTCAATTCAAGATGCGGTATGCGCAGTTTACGTGCGCATTCTATGGTCTCCAACGTCTCCCACATGGTGCATACACCGAACTGACCGAACTGCCTCTCCCTTTCCGCAAGAGGCCAGCTGCGTATGTCAGCGGATGTCATCTCGCGTATGGAACGGTGCCAGCAGCCTGCATCATTGCTCCATATCTCATACATGGGAGGACCGCCTGCCGCCTTGTCAGGATCAAGTCCCCGCATGACATTCTCGCCATCATTGTGCTTGTGCCCCGCAATCAGTGCTGCAATGGCACCACGCGCCTGTGCATCAGCCAATGCCTGCTTCGCCGCATCTGGCCAGCCCTCTGGCGGCACATGTGTGCCCAGCAAATAGCCCGCATTGTCTGGCAAGGCGGCAAGGGCGCGCAAAGCGGCCTCTGGTGGGTCATAGTTTGCGCTGTCCACCAGCAGAACGGGCGCACCTGCTGGAGGCGCGACATACCATGGCGCCGCATTTTCCGCCTTGGTGCGGAATTCCGCATTTCCAGGCGTTGAGCACCAGGGCAGACCAAGCCCCTGGATATATTCCAGCATCCTGCTGTTCTGGTCTTCAGTGCCAAGTGCCGTCAGATCCCCAATCGCCATAAGCAAATCAGGGTTCTGCTGGCGCAGGTCACCCTTCAGCCATTCCAATACCTGGCACTTCACCGCCTTACGGCAGTATGTCAGGTGCAAATCTGCTATTACCGCTATTTTCATTTGTGTTGTATGTGGGCGCCGAGGCGGCGCCCACTCAGGTTGCATTAGCGAAAACAGGCCTATGGCATTATTTTGTATTCCTCATCGGTGACAATATTCATATTGTGAATTTGTCCATGTCCTTTGCCATAACCGTTGGATATGGCAAATCCTTTACTATGCTTTTCCAGCGCTGGATGTTCTCCTCCCCGTGCCATTCGTCCCCTATGTGATGGAACACCAGTTTGCCAAAGTCCTGCCTTGCCAAAGTCGATATTGCCTTCGCCAGGTGGAAATGTGTCAGTTCGCAGAACGCAATGTCCGCAGACAGTCCCTGCGGGAAGTCATGGAAGTCTTTGGACAGGTCTCCAGTAAACAGAATGCGCTTTGATTCAGCCAGCAACATCAGCGCATAGCTGGGATATGTGAGTCCCTCGTTGCTGAAATGGTCCGTGGCGTATGCAGTCACTTGCAGTCCAGGAATGTCAATGACCTTGCCTGGCGCAAGTGCGCGAAACCTTATGATTGGTGAAAGCGGACGGTGCGCCAGTCCATAGAACGCGCGTATCGCAGCCTCCGCATCTGGTTCAGGAAGCCAGACATCCAACTCGTAGTCTGCTGGCATTCTCTTAGACTGGTATTTCAGCATGTCAGGCAGGCCACCAAAATGGTCCTCATGCATGTGCGTGATGAATAAATGCCTTATTCGGCTTAACGCAGTGCCACATCGCCTAAGCTGCGCCAGCGCAGGCGTTCCGCAGTCAATCAGCACGAAGCAGGCAGGAGTTTCCACCAATGTGGAGCAATTGAAACGCTCCACTGTTGGATCGCCATGGGAGGTGCCCAGCGTAGTTATGGTGATGTTCTCGCTCAAAAGTCCTCCATTATGTCATTTGGACGCGGGGAATACTTGCTTGCCTCCTGGCAAGGCAGCAGCAGATTGCGGGATGTCTCGCATTTCTCCACTGCCTTAATTAGAGTCAGCGCCCCGACTTCGCCAAGCCTGGTGGAATTGTGGTAGCTGCAGCACTCCAGAGGATAGCCAGCCTCAATACAAGTCTCTGGAGAGCAAAATACCGCACTGCGTTCGCTCGCATTGGGATTTTCGGCAAACCATCTCATTAAGGCAGGCCCCGATCCGCGGAACAGGCAGGCTACATCGTCAGGTGCCTTTCCATCGAACATATCCAGAGGTTTGCTTTCTCCAGACACACCATATTTTGCGCAAAGGGCAGGAAACGAGCTGGCAAGTCCCTCATCCATTGCCAGATTAACAGGATCGCGGCTGTATAAAACTGCCTTGCGGTATCCACGATTCGCAAATGTCTTGAGCCAGTTTCGTACCCAGGCATTCATATCTGTCATCACGCTCATACAATGCTCTCCGCAGCTGCGCCTGTTCAGGCAAAGCACTGGTATGTCCAGCTGGTTCAGCTTCTCAAACACGGGTGAGGCCAAAAGCCGTGCCACCACCAGCAACCCATCCAGTCTGCGTTGCATCAGGTTGCTCTCCAACTTATCATTCCAGCCAAAGAACAAGGGCAGATTGTAGTCACTCTTGGATATGGCATCCGCCACGCCATGGAACATGCCCATGAAATGAGGAGAAAATGACTGAACATTCTTCTTAGGCAGCAGCAAGCCCAACGAGTAGCTCCTGCTCAAGGCAAGCCCACGACCTGACACTGATGGATGATAACCGAACTGCCCTGCTATGCTGAGGATGCGCTCACGTGTCTCCGCAGACAATTTCTCCCGTTTAGCGGGATTGCCTGAAAACGCATAGCTGGCGGCAGTCTTGCTCACATTCGCCAAATCGGCTATTTTCTGCAATGTTACCATATTAGTTAATCGGTTAACCAAAGGGGTAAAAATAAAAGAAAAACAATTTTTGAGGTTAATTTAACATAAATTACAATTTTACAAGAGGCAGGAGCAACAGGTGTTCAGGTTGAGTTTTTTTATGGCGAGCAATTAAGTGTATATGGCGTTGCAGCCGTCACATAAAATATCTGGCAAACAATGCGGCCTGTTTACCTTGGCATGAGGCCTTAACAGTGCCTGGTTTGCATCTACCGGAATACTCCTCCGCTATGAGGCCTGCTTCCGTGCGGCACATTTCATCATGCAGCGGGAAATATTCCTCCTGCAGGAAATAGGCATATTTGAGCAGACGTCTTGGACCAAAGCCGTAGGGCACCTCGTTTTCAAAGTCCATGAATGCAATGGTCATGCCGTCCTTCACAGCCTTGCATATATCCTCTGTGGTGTTTGCCTTTGCGAAAACAATGGAGTATTGCCGTCCCAAAAGTTTCTCCGCATTATGGGTGTCAGTGCTGCCCACCAAGGGAATCATCTTGCCTTTTTTGATGGATTCCTCCTGCCACAATGCCAGAGCCTCCATGTTACCCATGCGAAGCACATTCATGCGATTGGAAACCTGCCCTAGCCCAATCACCTCCATTGCATCGTATTTGCCTTGCCGCAGGATATGCTCCCTGACTGGAACAGGCAGATTGCAGCGGTCGCCAGTTCTCCAGAACGGGTGGGCGAATACGACCGTGCCGCCGAATTCGTGTATCTTGTCCATTATGAAGTCGGCGGAAGCGCACATTTCGCGGACATGTCTGCCCTGTGTCGCTGGCAGTGCCTCCATCCGCCTCTCCAAATCAGCCTGGTATTCCTCAAAATGCGCGTTTATGTAGTCGCACACTCCTTCACGGGCACCAACGGCGACAATGTGATTCGATGGGTAGAAGTCGTTGTTGAGAAAGTATGTCTCACGCCTTCCCCTCAGCGAATGGCATTCCTCACCAGGCAGAACATTGCATTCAGTGCCCAATTCCTGCGCATATTGCCGCAGAATGCGCGATGGTTCGTGCTGCGCATGATCCGTCAGCGCAAAGAAATCCAGTCCATACTTTCTGGCGGTCTTCAGGACATACTTTGGGTCTTCATCCCTATTCCCGCACTGGGACCAACTGCTATGCACATGCAAATCCCCTTTGAACGGCCTCAAGGCATACAAGTCATCCTCAAGAGCATAGATCTTGAAAACGTACTGATGCGCCACAACCTGCTCTGGAGAAACTGTCTGCAACATAAAGCAATACTCATCCTCGCGTGTGGCAGTGAAGTCAAACACGATGCAATCATCTTCGATGGAATATGGAAGCAAATCGACTGTTATCTTGTCATGCGGTATGTCCCCATCCTCCAGCACCTTGTCATCGCAGAAATGCTTCAGCATCAGCGTGTTTCCATTCTTCTGCAGGAACGAAGGCGTCCTCTGGAAGAACAGCGCCCTCACGCGCATCCGCACTTTTCTGCCAACGGGTATTATCCTGGGAAACGCATCAAGAAACTCTGTGTCAAACGGCATTTTAACCTCCAATCTTCATATCCCAAATGGTGGGAGCAAGGGATTGTACTCCTGCCATTCGTTCTCCCTCCAAAACACCTTTGCCAAGAAAAGGCCCTTGCCAGGCGCACTGTCCGCCGCCGCGGAACGATTCTTCGCCTCAAGCACACGCAGTGTCTCCTCTGGAGCTGCATAGCCAGACCCCACATGCACAAGGTAGCCCGTCAAGCCACGCACCATCTTGTACAGGAAACTCTCGCCAACAGCGTTCACAAAAAGCAGTCCTCCCTTCTCCAGCACTTCAAGACGCCACAGTTTCCGCACCGTGCTTCCAATGTCAATGCCTGGATTCGCGGCAAAGGATGCAAAGTCATGCTCACCCACCAGCAAGGCAGCGGCCTTGCGCATCGCCTCAACATCAAGTGACTTTGGTGTCTTCCACACAAAGGGCGCCGCCATGGGGCTGGTCTTCATTCCAGGGGAGATACAATAAGTATATGCCTTGCCGAAGTTGTCATAGCGGGTATTGAAACCTGGCTTTTCTA
>JAFSTJ010000399.1 GCA_017450525.1 Victivallales bacterium
GAACCAGGACGGTGCGGCAATATGAGCATGATGCTCAGTTTGTTTGCGTCGCTGAAAATCTCCAGATTCTTGGAAATGCAGATGAAGCGGGTGTAGTTAAACTTGGCGTCAGCAATGTCTTCTGCCAGCACTTTAAGACCGTACAATTCGGCACATTCCCTAGAGGCGATGACCGCCTGGTCCAGCCTCTCGCTCGCCGCTAGATCCTTTGCCGCGCTGGCTGTATTGGTTGAAGGCACTATCTTAATGCCAGGATACTTCTTCAAGAACGCGCCGCATTGGGACAATGCCTGCTGGTGGCTTACAATCTCAGTGATGCCCTCAAGTGTGGCACCAGGCTTCGCCAGCAAAACATGGTTGATTTTCAGGCGAATGCTCTTCACAATGTGGAATTTATGCTTCACCATGGCATCATACACGGACACCACCGAGCCAGCCGAGGAATTCTCTATGGGAAGGACACCATACGGGCACAATCCACTCTCCACTGCCTCAAACACCTTGTCAAAACTGTTGAAATACAGAATCGTAGGCACGCTGAACATACGGGTAGTGGCCTGCTGAGAATATGCGCCCTCAGTCCCCTGGCATGCCACCATGGAGCGCTTGGGAAAATCCCGCACATTCTTGTTTGCCAAGCGTATCGCATCAAGCAAAGGCGTGCTGCCTCCGCGGGCAAGACGCTGCTTCGCCTTGGAAAGATTGAACAGAGTGGAGAAAATCATGTGCAGTTCAGTCTCGTATTCTGGTCCTGCCTTCTCCATGACGGTATTCAATATTTCCCTTTCACGAGCAGGCGCAAATGTACTTATGCCCTTCTCGCGTTTAGCCTCGGCTACATCATTCATTATGCCCATGCGCTTCACCAGCAAATCCACCAGTTGCGCATCTATGTCATCTATCTGCTGCCTTAATTCCGATAGTTCTTTCATTTTCCCGCTCCTCTTGCCTAATTCAGTTCAATGCGCTGCGAACTGCGTTGATGCGCTGCATAGTTTCAGCAAACATCTGCGGTGTCTGGCTTTGGACGCCGTCGCACTTAGCGTGGGCTGGATCGTTATGCACTTCGATGATGAGACCGTCAGCGCCGATTGCAGTCGCCGCAACAGCCACTGGCTCCACCAGATATGCATAGCCAGTCGCATGGGATGGATCAACAATAATCGGCAGATGGGTCAACCTGTGAAGCACTGGCACCACACTCAAGTCCAAGGTATTGCGTGTGGAGGTCTCGAATGTGCGTATGCCGCGTTCGCAAAGAATCACATTGGGATTGCCAGATGAAATTATGTACTCCGCGCTCATAAGCAGTTCCTGCAAGGTGGAAGACATTCCCCTCTTCAACAGCACAGGCTTCTTTGTGTAGGAGCCAACTTCCTTGAGCAAGTTGAAGTTCTGCATGTTGCGGGCGCCGATTTGTATCACGTCAACATCATTGAAAAGTTCAATGTCCTTGAAATCCATCAATTCGGTGACAATTGGCAATCCCGTCTCCCTCTTTGCGGCGGACAGCATCCTGAGACCTTCTCCACCAAGCCCCTGGAAGGAGTATGGCGATGTGCGTGGCTTAAATGCACCGCCACGCAGCATTGTTGCGCCAGCCGCCTTAACTGCCTGCGCGACCTGGATTATCTGTTCTTCGGATTCAACGCTGCAAGGGCCAGCAATCACGGCAAAATGCCCGCCGCCCAACTTTGCTTCGCCAGCTTCGATGATGGTGGAATCGGGGTGGAATCTGCGGTTGGCCGCCTTGTACGGCTCCTGAATGCGCTGAACGCTCTCCACCACGTCCAATGCCTCAATCAGGCTTGGGTCCAAGTGTGCCACATCACCAACGCAGCCAATCACGGTCTGATGGGCGCCCTTGGACACGTTTGGCTCGATGTTCCTTGAGCGCAGCAGCGTCAGCAAATTGTCAATCTGGGATTGTTCTGCACCTTTGCGGATGACAATAATCATTTTGAGAATCCTTTCTGTTTTGTAAGATCCTTCAGAAAACCAAAAGGCAAGCACAAAAAAAGCGAACCTTCCGTTTTCCGAATGGTCCGCTTGTTTATCTGTGTCAATCTAAATGGCAAAAAACATAACATACTACACAGCCCAACGGACCAATGCCCTTGGATACCAATAGTAGTATGTATAAAATCGCTTCATCATTTTGTGTTGCTGTTTGAAAAACGGCGATAAAATACAAAAGATATGGAAAAAATCAAATCGGCAAATCGCATTTTCCAATTATCAACGCAGAGTTTTTTTAACGCAGAGGCGCAAAGACGCAGAGACGCAGAGATTGTTATTGTTTTATCCTAGGACAGGCATGTTTGTCTGTTTTGCCCTATATAAATAAAACATTAAAAACTCTGCGTCTCTGCGTCTTTGCGCCTCTGCGTTAAAAAACTCTGCGTTGAAATGAGATGCTAGATTAATTCCACTTTCATGGACATTTTCAGTTTGCTGTCAAGGAATGGTATATTCACCAAATCGTATAAACCAGTGCGGTTGACTGCCGTGCCATTAATTACCGCTGGTGCGCCATCGCTGTAAAATTCAAGTTTTCGCCCTTCCATTGTGCATGAGAATCCATTGCCACGAAGTGTGGTTTCGGGGCTATGTTCCCCGTCAAAATGCAATACAGGCACGACCATGCGAGGATTAAACGCATTTCCATTTACGGAGACTTCCAATGCAATGCGCCCGCTCCTTGTCAGGTCAACGACATATACAACCTCTGCCTTGCCCAACTGATATTTCAGTTCCCATACGCCATCGCCAAGTTGATAGAAATCGCAAGTTGCGCACTGTGCTTCAGCCAATCTGCATACATTTCCTGCCTCGTCATCCCATTCGGGAGCAATTGACGCTGGAAACAAGGTTTCTGGAAGCCCAGGTGCCACGCAGTAGGATTTTTTCTGCGCGAAAGGCAATACTGGCAGAATTCCCCAAGGCAAATCCTTCATGATAATACGGCCTAGACCACAGGCGTCATGCTCTGGATTTGGCTTCAAATCAAATTCGAGGTAGTTTCCATTGGCATTCAGGAACAACTTGTGGAAATTGTAGCGCAAGCCAAATGCAAAGCCTCCCAATTCCGAAACAGCAGGCGCTTCGGCAATGGAATCATCCGCATACAAGGCGGCCAATGCAAACACGGAGCCAGCGAACAGAAGATATACGGCATAATGACCGTATGCATCGCAGCCGTGGCGCGATTCCTGCGGGAAGAAATTCTTTATATGGAAGAGCTGCCCGTCCTCTCGCAAAAGCCCTGGACGCACCGCCAATGCAGAAAGATGTGCCTGCCTCTTGAAAGCCGCCGCCAATCTTGGATTAGTCGCCTTGTTTCGCTTGGCTGCCAGCTCGCAAAGAGCGCAGATTATGCCCTCCTGGAAATAGAATTGGGAGGAACGTCCACCGAAAGGCACCTGTCCTGATGGTGGCATGAAAAGCAGGGTAGCAAGCATGGCATCGTCCAGCACCTGTCGCAAGCCCTTCTTCCAGACGCCGTCATATCCTGCCTCGAATGCGGCCTCCAACTGCAATCTTGTGGTGATGTCGTATGTAATTGGTTCCTTGGGGTCCTGGTACATTCCATACTCGTTGAAGCGCCACAACTGCTGGCGCACGTATTCGTCAAAGAAGCGCTGCCCCCAAAGGCAGCCATCGGGGCCTGGAATGCCATAATGCTCCCTCATGCACTCGCCAGCGGCACTGTATATCGCCCAGTTATGGAAGGAATGACGCAACGCGGGATCTGGGCTAACCACCTTGTAGTTCTTTTCGGGAACCACCTGCGCCAGCGCCTCCTTCCATTTCGCAAGACGTTCTTCGGGCGCGATTCCTTCCAGGCAATGAAATGCAGTGGACAGTTCACGCATCCAGAAATCAGGAGAGAACATAATGGAATCATGGCTTCTCAGGGTATTGCAGCAATGATCCATCACCAAATACAGTTTTTCCTTCAAATCCTGACAACGCCCGAAATGCAGCAGAACTGCACATGGAGAAGCAAAGCGCGGCGAACTCTGATGATGCTCCTCATGCAGGACTGGGTCGATGACAGCGCCCTCCTCATTCACCCATTTTGCGGCAGTGCGCACAATACGCTCAATTATATCCAGGTAGAAATCCCGTGTCAGTCCGCTGGCATTCCATCCTGCGGGATTCGGCTCTTGCAAAATACGCCGCACCAGATCAAGCTGGCTGTTGTATATTGGTTGCTTATCCATTACAGTATTTTCTCCATGAATCAAGCATGACATCTATTTCAGGGAGATATTTTCGCCAGTATTTCTCATGCTCCAATATCACGGGAACTTGGCATTGGTTCTGCTCCAGAAGGGAAAATAGCTCGTCAAGAGGAACAATCCCCTCCCCTATGCGATCATACTCGCAGAAGCGTGTGCCATCCTTAACGGCATAATGGCTGTCTTTGAAATGCACGCCCACAATGCTGTCGCCAAGCAAGTGGTAACTGTCTGCAAAGGATTCTTCAGCCAATTGCCTTGTATGATGCGCATCCCATATTATGGGCATGTCGTATCCCAGATGCCTCTGCAAATCCCTGCAACTCTTCGCACTGCTGCATATATCGTGGGTCTCAAGAGCCAGTTTCGTCTTTAGATTCAGGGACTGGAACCATTCGACATTAGCGTCAGCGCGGCGCAGGCGCACATTGTCAATTTCCTCTCCGAAATTGCCTCCGCCGAAAACTCTGACATACGGAATGCCAAAATCATCCGCAGTACGGGCGATTTGCAAAAGCGTCTCGCGCGCCTCAGGTACATCGGCGGTCAGCCCGAAGGAACTGTCCAAGATACGGCAACGCCCCAAAGCAGCAATACGGCGCATGGCTTCTTCGTTCTCTGGATAATACAGAGTCTTCTGGCAGTCCACCGTATTGTTCAATGTGCGTATTTCCAGGAATTCAATTCCATAACGGTCCGCAATTTCAAGTGCCTGTGTGAGATTGCATTGGGGACATCCAAGCGTGGACATGCCCCAGCGCAGGGACGGATATTTATTTGAGCAATAAGACATGGCCTAGTTCCTCGCCATTTGACGACATTCATTCAAAATCCGCATCAGTTCAATACTCTCCGCCAACGGCACAAATGGAGGCTTACCTTCTGCAAAGTAATCATGGACATAATTGTAGTACGATGCAAAGGGCACCAAAGGCTCAAGGGGA
>JAFSTJ010000400.1 GCA_017450525.1 Victivallales bacterium
TACAACGAATACCGTATATAATTCAAGGCGTCCCGCAATCATAATGAAAGCGAGCAGGTATTTTGCCATGGGTGACATCCAATTATAGGTGCAGGATGGTCCCACCTTACCCAAGCCAGGCCCCACGTTGCTGATGGCAGAAAGCGTTGCGCTAAATGCCGTGTCCCAATCCATGCTGGATAGGAATGGCAACACCAACGTGCCGATGATGATGGTACAGACATATATCACCAGGAAGGCCATTGTCTGGTGCACCACCGTCATTTCCAGGCGTTCACCGTTCAGCCGTACATCTGGAACCAGATGCGGGAAAATCTTTCTTCTTGTCTCGCCCTTAGTTTGCTTAATCAGGACCAGGAAACGTGCGAATTTCAAGCCGCCGCCCGTGGAGCCAGCGCAGCCACCCAGAAGCATTAGCATGATAATGATACCTGGCAGACCAGAAAGATTCCATGTCAGGTAGTCCGAGGTGGCGAAACCAGTAGTGCTCATGGTCGAGACAACCTGGAACGCTGCGGTTCGCAGATATGCCTCAATCTGGTGCCAATTGTTTGACGATATTGCCATTGGTAGGCCTGCCGTGCTGGTCACATTGAGGGCATGCCTGTACATGAGGCTTGCAAAAATCACGGATACCAGCAGCACTGTCAATGTGAATGCGGTACATTCCTCGTCCTTGTGGAAAGAACATTCACCTTTCATCAACAGCTTCAATGGCAACGCGAAGTTTATGGCACTGGCGAACATGAAGAATGTGCAGGCCCATTGCAACGCTGGCTGGCTATAGTAGCCTATGCTGGCCGAGTGTGTTGAAAACCCGCCTGTCGCCACCGTGGCAAAAGCATGGCAAACCGCCTCGAACCAGCTTCTCATGCCAAGAAAATAGTATGTGACCACCATGATCAAGGTGAGAAAAACATAGTATGACATCAGTAGCCAGGCCGTGTTTTTGACACGCGCAGTCATCTGGTCGTTTGCACTTTTCAAGCCAGGAACCTCCGCCTGGAAAAGCTGCTTGCGCCCGCCAAGTGAAGGCAACAGCAGCAATGCAAACATAACGAACCCGATGCCTCCCAGCCAATTCAGCAAGCTGCGCCAATACAGAATGGATTTGGGAAGCCCCTCTATGCCGTCCGCCAGAATACCAGCACCCTGAAGTGACATGCCCTTGTCCACAATGCTTGCTCCAGTTGTGCTGAAGCCAGAGGCTGTCTCGAAAATTGCATCATACCAATGAAAACCACTGCACAACACAAACGGCAGTGCGCCACACAGAACGGCGGTCAGCCATGCCAGAAGCACAGAGGCAAATCCCTCCCTTAAAGCGGAATGTGTTGTTGCACTTTCCCTACGCAACAAGGAGAGCAATATGCCTATTATGCTTATGAAAAGGCAGCAACCCGCGCTGATGGACAGGGACTTTACGACGTGCGGACCGTCATTGTGGTAAACTGCAATTGGAATAGCTGTCAGCATGGCAACGCCGATTACCAGCAGCAGTATCGACCCCATGTAGATTATATTGCGGTATTTCATAGCTCCGCCTTCACTTTGCGTATCAATGTAGTGTCCGCGATTACTACCAGTGTGTCATTGGGATGCAGAATTGTGCCTCCAGTCGGCGCAATTACATAGTTATCACGAATAATTAGCGCCAGCAGCAATCCAGCAGGGAATTTGCATTCCTGTATGGATTTTCCTGCATAGCTTGACTTTGAAGTCAAATGCAGCTCCACTAGTTTTGCGTTCAACCTCTGCAATTCAGAATCCACTCGCACAGTTTCACCTGCCATAAGCCTGAATATCGCGTTGGCAGCAATCTGCGTTGAATTGAACCAGCACCCCTTTGTTTCCAAGGCAGGTAGAATGCCAATGTACTCTGGCTTTCCAGTCAATGCAATGGTTTTCTTCGAGCCGATTCTCGAGGCAAGGAGGCAAGCAAGAATGTTGTTCTCATCCTTTTCGGTCATGGCCACAAAAGCATCGCAGCCTGACACGTCCGCCTCGTCCAATATGCTCGTATTTGTGGAATCGCCCTGTATGACAGCGACACCCTTGGGTAGTGTTGCGAGCGCACGTTCAGCTTTGCCCTGGTCATTCTCCACCACTCGCACATCCAACTCATGCTTCACAAGGTAGTCGATAAGCCTAAGACTTGCGGGCGTAAGCCCTGCAATGACTATCCTTCGCACGGGATCGTTCGCCTTGTTAGACAGCCATGACACGAATGCATCCACGTCTTCACCGCGACCCGAAACATATATTCTGTCGCCAGGCTCCAGCACCGTGTCCCCATGTGGCACTACCAATGATTTGTCCCTTAACAAAGCTGCTATGCGAATCTTCTTCAGCAATTCCTGGCA
>JAFSTJ010000401.1 GCA_017450525.1 Victivallales bacterium
CACAGCAATGTCAGCCCTATTACCAGGGCTGATGAAAGGAATATCTCCAGCGGTGACACGGCGTTCATTCCATCCGCAGGACGTTGGAGTGAGGTGTCTTGAATCTCACTTATGTTTTCATTGTTTTTAAGCAAGGACATTTTCCTCAGTACAAGTGCAATCAGCAGCACAATTCCATGCAGAATGAATGCCAGGAGCAGATTTCCCGCAACTTGCCATGGCGATGACCAGCCTCCAGGTTCCTTGGATGCCTTGACGAACTGCGTCCAAATGGTGAAATAATAGGAAATGCCTACAAAGAAGGCAAGCATTGGGGGTATGCAGGAAAGAATTTTGCTTTTCCAGCTGCGGCAGCTCCAAAGCAGGGCAGCTGCCAGCACAGGGGCTAACAATACGTTGCTGGGTATGACCAGTGGCAGCAACAGGCAGGAAATGCATAAGAGGAACTGCCCTAGTGCGTATTTGCCTGCGTTGTATTCAAGCAGGCCTGAAATGGCAAGGCCAGTCAAGAACATGCTCATGGAGTAGCCTCTGATCTGGTATGCGAATGCGCCGAACACGGGGCTTGCTGCAAGAAGCAGGCCACCAAGGTTTGCTATGCGACCGCCAAGCCATTTTCGCCAGTGGCATACGCATAAGGCAATCAGCCCTGTTCCAAATATCAGGGACGGCAGCCTGGTGAAATGTTCGATGCTCAGGTTATAGTTCAGTATGCGCACCCATATCCAGTAAACAGCAGTGGAAAGTATATGGTTGTTGGCGATGGGATATGACCTGAACACGCTTTTCCAAAGTGTGTCATCCTGTGAGGAACCAAGCACGAAGTTGCTCAACGTCAGCACTTCGTCATACCAGTATTCGGCAAGGAGCCAGGGCATTATGCGGAGCACAAATATTGCGATGACTATTATCAGCCATTCGTATTTGGAGCTGTCCGCAAAGTTTTTAATGCCTGGTTTTGCCATTTTCGCGGTAGCCCCTTAATTGCGTTTGTTTACCAATTTAAGGAATTCGTTCCGCGTGGCGGCGAACTTCAGAAAACTGCCCAGCATGGCTGAGGTCACCATGCAGGAATTCTGCTTCTGGACGCCTCGCATCATCATGCACAGGTGGTTGCACTCCATCACAACGCCCACACCCTCAGCATTTATATGCTCCTTTATGAAAGTTGCTATCTGCTGGGTAAGGCGCTCCTGTATCTGGAGTCGCCGCGCATAGCAGTCCACCAGACGTGCCAGTTTGCTGACGCCATAGACCTTTCCTTTCGGTATATATCCTATGTGACACCTACCGAAGAAGGGCAGCATGTGATGTTCGCAAAGGCTGTAAACCTCAATGTCGCGCACAATTATCATGTGGTTGCATTCTTCGTGGAATATCGCGTCTCCAACCACATCCTCAGGATTAAGAGCATAGCCCTGCGTGAGAAACTCCAATGCCTTTGCCACACGCTCGGGCGTTTTTTTCAGGCCTTCTCTGTCTGGATTCTCTCCAATGTTGGACAGCAATTGCCTTATAATTTCATTGTTTTCCATAATTTTTTTATGTTAGAAAATATCTTTTTGCGATATAGTGCGTAAATATATCATAAATTTGGTATTATCAAGGGAAATTATGATGAGAAAACAGGTAATTTGAAAGGGTAGGCTACCTGCGACAAAGCCGCATGTAGCCTGAGTTTCAAACCAATTCCCTGCCTGTTTAAATGGCAGGGGTGCCTGCCGTATTGTCAGAAGCCGATCATCTTATGGTATTCCTGCAGAGACTTGACACCGCCGTCCTCGCCATGGTATGCGGCGATGCCGTCTGCCGCCGCTGCTGCTGCGGCAGCAGTGGTGATGTAGGAAATGCCATATCTGATGGCGTTCTTGCGGATGTATGAATCGTCCGTTGCGCTGGATTTGCCGATAGGCGTGTTGATGACCAGGTTGATTTCGCCGTTCTTGATGGCGTCCAGGATATTTGGCCTGCCTTCATTGATTTTGTGGATGAAGCGTGTCTCCACTCCATGCTCCGCCAGGAACTTGCCAGTGCCAGCTGTTGCAAGGATAGTAAAGCCCAATGCCTTGAATTTCTTGGCTGTCTCAACAATCTGCTCGCGGTCCGCAGGGTTCACGGTCATAAGAACGGTGCCTGATGAGGGCAGCGGCGGCTTTGCGGCTTCCTGCGCCTTGTAGTATGCCAACCCGAATGAATCAGCCAGACCAAGCACCTCGCCAGTGGAGCGCATTTCAGGCCCCAGCACAGGATCCACTTCAGGCAGCATGGGGAATGGGAACACCGCTTCCTTCACGCCGAAGTGCGGAATGTGCCTGTGAGTGAGGTTGAGTTCGCTCAGTTTCTTGCCTAGCATGAGTTGCGTGGCAAGGCGTGCCATGGAAATTCCGCAAACATTTGACACCAGAGGCACCGTCCTGGATTCAAGGGTATTCTACTCAAGGACATATACCACATCCTGGCAGATTGCATACTGCATGTTCATCAAGCCGACAACATGCATTTCCTTTGCGATGCGGGCAGTATATTCCCTGATGGTCTTGCGGTGCTTCTCTGGAATAGTGATAGGCGGTATCACGCAGGCTGAATCGCCTGAATGAATGCCTGCTTGCTCGATGTGCTCCATGATGGATGGCACGAATGCGTCATGCCCGTCCGCAATGGCATCTGCCTCGCATTCGGTGGCGTTCTCCAGGAACCTGTCGATGAGAATTGGACGTTCAGGTGACAGTTCCACTGCTGCGGCGACGTAGCTGCGCAGCATGTCCTCGTCCCTGACCACTTCCATTCCGCGTCCACCAAGCACGAATGAAGGACGCACCATCAGCGGATAGCCAATGCGGCCTGCAATTGACAATGCCTCTTCCAGGGTGCTTGCCATGCCAGACACGGCCATTGGAATGTGCAGTTCGTCCATCATCTTGCGGAACAGGTCACGGTCTTCAGCCATGTCGATGGTTGCTGGAGTTGTGCCAAGAATCTTCACGCCGTTGCGTTCCAGGTCATCTGCCAGGTTAAGCGGCGTCTGCCCGCCAAACTGGACTATGACGCCCATGGGCTTTTCCTTGTGGTAGATGCTCAGCACATCTTCCAGTGTCAATGGCTCGAAATACAGCTTGTCTGACGTATCATAGTCTGTGGAGACTGTCTCGGGATTGCAGTTCACCATTATGGTTTCATATCCCATTTCGCGCAGGGCCAGTGCCGCATGCACGCAGCAGTAGTCAAATTCAATGCCCTGGCCGATTCTGTTTGGACCACCGCCCAACACCATGACTTTCTTTGGATTGTTGCTGGGCTGGGTATTGTCAGGAGCATTGTAGGTGGAATAGTAGTAGCACGCCTCCTTGACGCCGCTGACGTTCACTTTATCCCATCCTTCCTCAATGCCCAGATGCTGGCGCTGGTGGCGTATGACCGCCTCGGGCGTCTTCAGCAGGCGTGACAGGTACAGGTCCGAGAAGCCATCCTTCTTCGCCTTGATCATCAGTTCGTCAGGCAGCACCTGTTCCTTGTACTTGAGTATCTCCTGCTCCAAGTCCACCAGTTCCTTCATCTGCTGGAGGAACCACATCTTGATGTGAGTTTTTTTCTGGAGCAGTTCCAGGTCGGCGCCCTTGCGGATTGCCTCGTACATAACGAACTGGCGCAGGCTTGATGGCTCCTTCAATTTGTCCAGCAATTCTTCCAGGGACAACTGGTCCAGGTGCTTGACGAAGCCCAGTCCTGGATTGCCGTTTTCCAGCGAGCGAATTGCCTTGAGGAATGCCTCCTTGTAGGTCTTGCCTATGCTCATTACTTCGCCGACAGCCCTCATCTGGGTGCCCAGCTTGTCTTCCACGCCACGGAATTTCTCAAATGCCCAGCGGGCGAATTTCACCACAACGTAGTCGCCTGATGGCTCATATTTGTCAAGTGTGCCTTCCTTCCAGTATGGCAGCTCATCCAATGTGATGCCAGCCGCCAGCAGCGCGGACACGTATGCAATTGGGAAGCCAGTTGCCTTGGATGCCAGCGCCGAGGAGCGTGAAGTCCTGGGATTGATTTCAATGACTACGATGCGGTCGTCCTTGGGATTGTGGGCGAACTGCACGTTGGTGCCGCCTATGACGCCGATGGCCTCAACTATGCGATAGGAGTAGTCCTGCATCTTCTTCTGCAATTCCTCGGAGATGGTCAGCATTGGCGCCGTACAGAATGAATCGCCAGTATGCACGCCGACTGCGTCCACATTCTCGATGAAGCAGACCGTTATCATCTTGCCCTTGGAATCGCGGACGACTTCAAGTTCCAGTTCTTCCCAGCCCAGCAGTGATTCTTCAATGAGGACCTGGTGAACCAGGCTTGCCTGCAAGCCCCTGGACGCGATTGTGCGCAGTTCTTCCCTGTTGTAGCAGAAGCCACCGCCTGTGCCGCCCATTGTGTATGCGGGGCGCACCACAACTGGGTAGCCAATTTCAGCGGCTGCCTCCTCCGCGTCTTCCAGTGTGTTGACTGCCTTGCTGGGTGCCATGCTGATGCCCAGGTCACGCATGGTGTTCTTGAACTCGGTTCTGTCCTCGCCCCTTTCAATCGCATCGATTTGCACGCCGATGACCTTAACGCCATATTTCTTCAGGATGCCAGCACTCGACAGTTCTGATGCCAGATTCAATGCGGACTGGCCACCCAGGTTTGGCAGCAGGGCATCTGGCCTTTCTGCGGCAATGATTTCCTCCATCCTGGTAAGGTTGAGAGGCTCGATATATGTCTTGTCGGCAATGCCAGGGTCCGTCATGATTGTTGCAGGATTGGAGTTGACCAATACTATCTCATAACCCAGGCTTCGCAGAGCCTTGCACGCCTGTGTGCCTGAATAGTCGAATTCACAGGCCTGTCCAATGATGATTGGGCCAGAGCCGATTATCATTACCTTGCTGATGTCATTGCGTTTTGGCATTGTCAATCCTTTTTTCTTTTTTATCCACAGATTCACGCAGATTTTCGCAGATTTTCCTATGAATCTCTAAGTCAATCTATGTTCATCTGTGGATTATTTTTTATTCAAAAAAATAACACGAAACGGAAAATGCTTCGTGTCATTTCGTGTTGCCTAACTGAATAGAGCCTCCGCATAGCTTTGTGGGTCGAACTGCTGGAGGTCGTCCATCTGTTCGCCCAGGCCGACAAAGCGCACTGGATAGCCCAGTTCCCGCTTTATGGCGACGGCGATGCCCCCCTTGCCAGTGCCGTCCAGCTTCGTGAGAAGCAGTCCAGAAATGGGGAATATCTTGCCGAATTCACGGGCCTGAATAAGTGCGTTGCTGCCAGTGGAGGCATCCACCGTTAGCCAGACTTCATGTGGTGCGTCTGGCATGGCCTTTGCAAGTACGCGCTTGATTTTGGACAGTTCGTCCATCAAGTCCTTCCTTGTATGCTGGCGTCCAGCAGTGTCTATCAGCACGTAGTCGCACTTCTTCACGATGCCTGACTTGACCGCGTCGAATGCAACTGATGCCGCGTCGCCGCCAGTCTTGCCAGTCACCACGGGGCATTCAAGTCTTTCGGCCCAGATGCGCAATTGCTCCGAACCTGCCGCGCGGAACGTGTCTCCAGCGCCCAGCATCACTGACTTGCCTTGCTTCATGTAGTAGCGTGCCAGTTTTGCGGTGGTTGTGGTCTTGCCGCTTCCATTCACGCCCACCATCAATATCACAGCAGGTCCTTCGGCTGGGAAGTTGAAGCCTGGCTCGCCCCCTTCGGTGATTATGGCAAGCAGCCTCTCCTTGGCCGCCTTGATAATGTCCACCTCTGTATCGATAAGGCCACGCTTGTACCTGTCCTTCAGGTCCTCCACTATCTCGTGGCTGACTGCATAGCCCAGATCCGTGGAAACCAGGGCCTGCTCCAGTTTCGCGTATGAGGCGTCGTCCCAGGACTTTATGTCTGAGAACAAGCTCTTTATGCTGCGAACGATTGCGGTCCTGGTTTTCTCCAGCCCTCGTTTAAATATGTCAAACAAACCCATTTACTTATTTCCTTTTGGAGGTTTTTTGCTGGCCTTGCCGCAATTCTCCCTAATTTTATCCAGCACGCCGTTTATAAAGCGTGGGGACTTTGCCTCGCCGAAGGCCTTTGCCAGCTCCACTGCCTCGTTGATGCTGGTGGCCGCAGGTATTTTATTCTCGAACATCAATTCGTAAGCCGCGATGCGCAGTATGGCCTTGTCTATTTTCGACATTCTTGAGACAGTCCAGTTTTTGGCGGCACACTCAATTGCCAGGTCAATCTCGCTTACATGCTCTGCCGCGCCCTTTGCAATGCGCTGTGCAAACTGCCTTGCCGCCTCGAAGTCCGAGCGCAGCGGCGCCTCCTCGTCATCATCCTCCAGCAATGAGGCTGTCAACGTCGTGACTGCAAAGTTACCGTCGTCCCATTGCCATTCGCAGTTGGTGTCCATGCTGAACAGGCACTGCATCGCCAGTCGACGAGCAAGTTTCCTCTGTCTGATGAAGTCCAAATCACTGCGGGAGACATGCTTCTCCGAAACTACATCTTCCTTAGTCATTTTAACCAAGTCTGCCTTTGTGTTTGAACTTATAAATTTTTGAGGAGACTGACCATTTCAATGGCGGTCTCCGCTGCTGAGGCACCGCGGTTCCCAGCCTTGCAGCCTGAACGCTCGATTGCCTGCTCGATATTCTCCGTCGTGACCACGCCGTATATCACGGGCAGACCCTTTTCCAGCGACACCTGTGCCAGGCCTTTGGAAACTTCCGCGTTCACAAAGTTGGCGTGGGCAGTGGAACCCTGGATGACCACGCCAAGTGCCAGTAGCGCATCGTATTTGCCTGATTCGGCCATCTTCTTGCAGACCAGGGGGATTTCAAACGAGCCTGGAACCCATGCCACATTGATGTCCTTTTCGGAGGCACCATGGCGCAGCAATGTATCCACCGCGCCGTCAAGCAACTTGCTCACGAAAAAACTGTTGAAACGTGCGCAGACTATACCGAACTTCATCCCATTTGCGGATAGCTTGCCCTCGAATGTCTTGATGTTGCCTGTCATTTTCAATGTGCTCCGTAAGTTGTTTATGATAACTAAATGAATGCAAAATTAGTCTTTTGGAAGAATGTGCCCCATTCTGTCCCGTTTTGTGTTCATGTATTTTTCATCGTATTGTTGCGATGGAATAACCAGTGGCTCCCGTCCAGTGATTTCCAGGCCATGCCCTTCAAGCCCCACCAGTTTCTTGGGATTGTTGGTAAGAATGCGTATGCTTTCCACCCCAAGTGAATGGAGTATCTGCGCGCCAATGCCGTATTCCCGCAGGTCAGGTGCAAGCCCCTGGTATGTGTTTGCATCCACGGTGTCAAGACCGCGTTCCTGCAGATGGTATGCATGCAGTTTGTTTTCCAGACCTATGCCTCGTCCTTCCTGGCGCATGTAGATAATCACGCCGCTGCCGTTTTCCACAATGCGCTTCATCGCCGCGTCCAGCTGCATGCCGCAGTCGCAGCGCAGTGAATGGAACACATCTCCTGTAAGGCATTCGCTATGCACTCGTGTGAGAACGTCCTTCTTTCCAAGAACATCGCCATATACCAGAGCCAGATGCTCCTTTCCATCGTGCTTTGCCTTGTAGCAGTGCAGGGTGAATAAGCCGAATGTGGTGGGTAGCTTTACTGTTTCAACCAGTTCCACTATGCTTTCGTTCTGGCGGCGGAACTTTATCAAATCCGCCACGCAACCAAGTGGCAAATTGTGTTTTTTAGTGAACTCCAGCAACTGCGGCAGTCTTGCCATGGTGCCGTCATCATTGAGTATCTCGCATATGACGGCGTATGGCGAAAGGCCAGCTAGTCTCATCAAATCAACCGAAGCCTCCGTGTGACCAGCCCTGACCAGCACGCCGCCTTCGCGGGCGATGAGAGGGAACATGTGTCCTGGAGAGTGGAAGTCACTTGCCTTTGCACGTGGGTCTGCCAGTTTATTGGCGGTAATTGCCCTATCGCTGGCGGAAATGCCCGTGGTTGTGCCTTCATTGGCATCTACGCTGATTGTGAAGCAGGTGCCAAGTGGGTCTGTGTTGCGGGTCATTTCATGGAGGCCCAGTTCAATGGAACGCGCCAGTGTGATTGGTACGCAAACCAGCCCGCGGGCGTGAGTTACCATGAAGTTGAGTGATGCCTGCGTCGCCTTTTCAGCGGCAATCACCACGTCGCCCTCGTTTTCCCTGTTCTCGTCATCGGTCAGTACAATCATACCGCCTTTTGCCAGGGTTGCAGCCAATTCCTCTATTTTCGCAAACATACTCATTTATGATAATAATGCCTGAATCTTTCAAAACGCCGTAATATAAGGGCATTTTCACCAAAATCTAACCAGTTTTTCTTATTTCAATTGACACTTGCCCTTAAAACTCACAGATATCCCATAACGCAATTGTTATTTCTGTAGGAAATTAGTAGGAGCAAAATCTGACAAAGTCACTTTTCTGATATACCGAAAATGTTAGTAATCGGTCACTCTCCCTTTGTGTTTCCATACGTCTATGGCGTCC
>JAFSTJ010000402.1 GCA_017450525.1 Victivallales bacterium
CCAAAGACTGCTTTGGCTTCTCCTGGGGTTTCTCCTCTTTCTCAACACTTTCCTCCTGGACTGGCTCCGCTTCAACAGTTTGTTGCTGTTCTTCGCCGCCATTTCTGCGCAATGCAGTCGTTTCTTCCTTCCTCGCGCCTTCCTCCAGTGCCCTGGCAAAGTCACAGCAGTTAGCAAAGCGCTCTGATGGCTCTTTGGCAAGGCCACGCGCCAGCGCATTGTTTACGGCATCGGGCAAGCCGTATATGGGCAAAGGCTGTTCTTTTAGCACCATCTCACGCAGCACAGAGGCATCATCATCGTCAAATGGCACATTACCTGACAGCATCTCGTAGGCGGTGACAGCCAGCGCATACTGGTCCGTGGCAGTGCCTTGCGGTCGGCCACGCCACTGCTCTGGTGCCTTGTACTGCCGTGTGCCAGAATTGCCAGAATACGCCTGGGACATGCGGGACATGCTGCTCCGTATCTGCGCGGCCAGCCCGAAGTCAAGCACCTTCACCTTGCCATTTGGGCAGAGCATTATGTTGCCTGGCTTTATGTCGCGATGCATCACCTTTTCCTGGTGGGCGAAGTCCAGTGCCTCTGCCACCTGACGCAATATGGGCAGAGCCTCCTCCAGCAACAACTTGCCGCCATGCTTTCGCAGATATGACTTCAGCGTCTCGCCCTGCACATATTCCATCACCAAGTAGCACGCCCCTGTGGCCTTGTCCAGCACCAAAGTGCGGCATGCGGCTATGTTCTGATGCACCAGTTTTGCCACCAGCGAGAAGTTGTACTGGACAGCATCAATCTCGTCGGCATCGTGGGCAAGTTCGGGCGGCAGGGATTTCAGAGCCACCTCTATGCGCCCAAGACGGTCAAAGCAACGATACACCACTCCCATGCCGCCCTGTCCAAGTTCTCCCAGCACCTCATATTGGCCAAGGATTACATCGCCTGTCTTGAGCCGCCTGGGCGCAGGCACGGAATCCCGCAGAGTGCGGTCGCTGTCATCAGAGACCGCAGCCTTCTGCTGGTTCGCATCGTCCTTTATGGTCTGGTCGTTATCATCAAACATGGCTGTCGCGTTTATGTGGGCGCCGAGGCGGCGCCCACTCAAGTTGCCTTAGCGGGAACAGGCACCTATGCGTTAAAATCTCTGCGTCTTTGCGTCTATGCGTTAAAAAATCTCCGTGCCTCTGCGTTGTATTAGTACACTTCGATTTCGGCGATGCGTGTATTTGGGCCGTTGTTCTTGGTGACAAAGATGCGCACCGCCTTGATTTCCTGGGGCGTGAATTTGACGCTGTGGCATGCGCCCTTTTCGCCTTCAAACTTCTTCACACAGGTCCAGTTCTGCCCATCTTTGCTGATTTGGACCTCGAAGTCACGGAGGCTGGCCTTTTCCGGATAGACCAGGATTTCCTTTGCGGTGACTGGCTTGTGGAAAGTCAGCGCAATCCAGTCGGGCAGAATTTTTGGCGTTGCATCGCAGAAGCTCTGCAGGTTCAGATCTGGGTGCGGATTGTCAATCACGCCATCGGTCACATGCCAGAGGCAGGTGTCCTTTGCAGAGCTGGTCTTCCTTTGATAGTAGTTTGACGAGGCCGTCACCGCCAGCACCTGGTTCTCCCTCCGCTGGTACGCCAGGTTGCCAGGCTTCCTGCGCGCCTCGTATTCCGCATCGATGGTCTTGACAATTTCATCCACGGGCAGGAGCTTGTAGTCAGTCTTGTCGGTGGTGTAAATATGTGCCTGGTATGCGGTGAAACTGTCCTTCAGCTTGCCATTCTGGACTGCGATGTTGCGCTTCTCGCTGAGCACCTGCCAGTCTCCATTCTGGGGGACAGGTATTTCAAGCGTAGTCTCGCCGTCCTTCGCATAGACCGCAATTATCCAGTAGGAGCTGTCATTCTCATTCTTGAAGGCGCGCAATTTCAGTTCAGGCACCGGTGAGGCAAGCGGCACCGGCTGCTGTATTACGGCATGCTCGCCAACTATCTTCTGCTCCTTTGTAAGCTCCCGCATGCCAGTAATCAATTCGGGATACGGAACGCCTACTCGGTTGTAGTGCATGATGCCAGTGCATCCCATCGCCAGCGTAAGGAAATTCTGGTTGCGGTATTCCTCGTAGGAAGGCACGCGGGTGTTCTTGCTTCCCACGTCGCCATAATTGAATCCCTGGTGCACATATACAATATCCTGTGGCCTTTCAAAGTTCACCTTCTCGCGGTTGTACTTGTCAAGGCAGGCCACGATCTTGACGAAGTTGGCCATTGGCTTGTCAACTCTGGGGGACGGATAGCAGTGGAAGCCATTGAGTTCTCCTGAATCAGGATATGAAGTGACGCCCTGGGTGCCAGTGGAAATCACCACTGGATGCCATGGGTCGATCTCCGCCGCCAGCTTTGCAACGCGTGTCGCAAACTCACGGGACGCGCCTTTGCAGTCCGGCTCGTCCAGCCAATAATGCGCAAAGAGATTCTCATCCTTCATATAGTTCTGGACACGCTGGGTGAAGAAATCCGTGCAATAATCTGTCCATCCCTCTTTTTCGAATCTTGCCTTGAAGCCAGAGGAAACCAAGCCGAAGCCCATGCGGCTCATTTCCAGGTTGTTGTCGCCCTTGGGCAGGGAAGCCACGTATCCTGGCTGGTGTGCATGCTTTGAATTCCACGCCAGAAGCAGGAATGTCTTCTTTCCGTCAATGTACCAGTTTCCATCATCGCCGCGGAAAACCTCGTTCTTGCAATAGGGCAGTTTCCGCACCACATCGCTGGCAGTGCCCAGGGGCTTGCCGTCCTTGGATGCCAGGCTTGCATTGACAATGATCTTCCCTTCCGGCAATTTGCTGTTGGGGCAGCTGAAGCGCACCTTGCCCGTATTTGGGGCAGCATTTTCCTGGAATATTGGCTTTCCATCCTCGGTGGAAAGCCAGTATTTCAACTGGACACCCTCGATTTCATTCTTAGGCAGATTAATGCCAATCTCGCATACCATGTTCTCCAGCTTCTGCGTCGCAAAGATGGCATTCCTGTAGGACGGGGAAATGACGCGGATTGACAAGGGCTGGTACTGCGCCATAATGGTCTCGTCTTTTTCGCTGAGGATGCGGCCATTGACCACATCTCTTATCTGCGTCACTATTTTGTAGGCGCCGCTGTCGCCGCCCTGCAATTTGGCAGTCGCGTATTTCGTGCTCTTGCCATTGGGCACCTTGACATTGGGATTCACCACGAAAGCAGTTACGCCGCCAGGTCCAATCAAAGTGCTGGTCACATTCACGCTGGCGTCCTTTCCGGTATGGTTCACAATCTCGCCATTGAGGGTGAAGGCGTATTTCCTGGCATTCATCTGCAATTTACTGCTGACAGGCGAAATCTCCCAGGAATATGGGCGCAGATCAAAATCGGGGGCGGGCAGCCTGAGGAATGAGCCAGCCACATTGAAGGCCCCGTTCTTGGCGATGCTGGCCAGCTCAGTGGATTCCCTCGTCACATTGAAGCTCCACTCCTTCGCGCCGCCTTCACGCAGTTCCAATGCCCTGTATGGGATGGCCAGTTCACAGAACCAGCTGTTTTCCTGCAATTTGACCTTTGCCTCGAAGTGGCTTTCCCATAGTTTGTTTCCAATAAAGCCACCCTGCTCGCATCTTCTGTCATACAAGGCGCCGTTCCGCCCTACTGCGAAGTGGAAATAGGTGTCCTTGCCGCCAGTGGGGTCCACCATGACCTCCACACATTCCTTGAAAAGCGATTCGGGCTGTTTTGGAGGCGGCGTTTCCAGGCAGCGGAACGCAAAGACCGCGTGGGTCTCCGTGTAGGCGACGGCAAACTCCGTCTTCAACGGGCTTCTCTGGTCCGAGTTGAGGGTATAGAACTCCGAATAGAACTGTGCCCCCTTCCAGCAGGCGTCGTTAAGTTCGCCATCTATCACAGGCGGGATGTTTGCCCTGACTGGCTTGAAATCCGCTCCGAACATCGCCAATGCACCCAGCAGGCAAAGCAACAAAAACTTCCTTCCATTCATCATAGTAAATCTCCTATATCTTCTCTACATGTAAATATCGCAAATATACCCAATCCATTGGCAAATGCAAGAGCCTATATGTCTTTTTCCATTTAGCTATGTTCCCCATTATGGTAGGTAATGGGCGCACTGCGGGCACTAGCCGCTTCGCGGCTTTCATTTACCTACCCATACGGGGAACATAGCCTTTACGAAAACTGCTTCCTATGCAATAATTTCACTAAATAGCACACGCGCATTATTAGGATAGCGCTTGAGTAGTACTTTGTACATTGATATGAATTGTTTCTGAAGTTTTTGCCAGTCACC
>JAFSTJ010000403.1 GCA_017450525.1 Victivallales bacterium
CCCTATCATCCAAACGGCTTCCTCTACCCGAAAACCGTCACTCTGCCCCGCTCAGAATTCAAGCTGATTTTCCAGCCAAAGGATGTCGTCGGCGCAATGCATATACCGTTTGGCGGGGGACTTACACCGCAAAAAGCAAGGGAGTCCATCGGAGCGGTCAAGCCATTTTTCGACACCTATTTCCCCGAAATGAGGGTCAAGTTTGTCCAATGCCGCTCGTGGATTTTCGGAAACCATCTGGAAAAGGTGCTGGCTCCAGATGCAAATCTACTGGACCTCCAGCACAATATTTATCTAATGGCCTGCCCAAGTGGCCATTATGATGGGTTAGGATTCTTGTTCCCCAACTTCAGCGAACAGAATTTAGATTGGGACAAGATGCCACAAGACAACAGCTTGCGTCGCCGAATCGTTGCTCACTTCAAAAATGGCGGCTTTTGGCGTCTGGGCTCCATGTTCTTCGTGCCCGAAGACATTGTTGAATACGGAACGCATCCCTATCTTCGCCGCTGGCAGAACGCAGGGTTATGACAGAGTATCGCACCTATCATAATTATAGCTGGAATGGATTCATATCCAGTGAATTAAATGATATGGACCTGGTGCCTGAGAGGCTGGAGGTCCAAGGGGAGATGATTGTCAGCAAACCGAATCGCATGGTACGGCGAATGGATTTGTCAGGAATGACCGTCTATGCGAAGTGGTTTGCCCCCTCCAAGAACATCTTCAAGAGATTATTCCTCAAGCCATTGGTTTTTAAGTTATTGGATATTCATCAAGCGTTGTTGGCTTCTGGAATTGGCTGTGCGGAACCTCTCTTCGCCGCCATCAGCGGGAAGGCCTTTCAAAATCTTCCGCAACTCTTTATCTATAAGGAAGTACCATATCCAAGTATCAGCAAGAGGCTACAGAATGCATCTGCTGATGAGGCAGCACGCATCTACGCCGCTGCCGCCAAGGCCATCGCGGCTCTTCATAACGCGGGCTTCGTGCATGGTGACTGTCTGCCTGGCAATATTTGCCTCTCTAATGACGGACAGCCTTTTTTCATTGACAACGACAGGACCTCCCGTTCGCTTCCCTTCCTGCGCCAACGCCAGGAAAGTCGAAATCTGATTCAGTTCTGCGCTCATGCCGCCCATCAGCGCGGAATGACACGTGAGATGCAGAATCGTTTTCTTGTGCGATACATTGAGTGCCGTTCACAAATAACGGCTTCACTTGAACCGCTTCTTGACAAAATCGAAGCACGCAAGCAGGAAATCTTAAAAGAGAGGGCAAGCGCAAAACGATGAGGAGTTTATTGTATGCCACGTTATTTTGGGGCAGGTGTTGCCTTGTTATATTCTTTCTGACATTGGTAACAACCTCTTGCAAGAAGAAGGAGAAGCGTGAGTTGGAGTTATATGTAAATCCTTCTACGACAACACCTCAATTTCAGTGGCTACAAGCCGCAAAAGAGATTGAAAGCGATGCTTCGATTCCACGAATCATACGCAAACATTGGCGGAGCCAAACGCAACTTCACTCCCTGATGCTGGCTGGGCAAGGGGATTTCTGGATTGGGTCGCTTGATTCCATGGCGAAATGCCGCGCCAAAGGTGCGCCTGTCAAGCTGTTGGCTGTCACTGGCTGGCGAAAGTGGTCGCTGATAGGCAGTCAATCCATCACTAATTGGCGCGAAGCGGTCTCAACGACACCTGTTTTGACAGCTCCTCCAGAGAATCCCGCAGCTCCTCTGCTCTCACGTATGCTTCAAGCAAAGGGCCTTCAGCAACCACATTTCCAGTGTTGCGAACCAAAACATCTTGCACTTCAGATGATTACATCGAAAGCAGCTCTGGCATTGACCGCCTCGCCCATGACAGAGGCGATCCTCTCCCAGAACACCAAGCTTGGTCGCCTTGCTTCCCTTGAGGATATCAAGGCTGATTTCTTTGGAGGAGATAATAGAATACCTTGGGCTGGAATTGGTTACAACGAAAATACTATTTTCAAGGAAACAGCAGAAAGATTCTTGTCACATCTTATTGATGCAGACAAGGTTCTGCATGTTTCTGACACGATACAAATCGTTGCGCTTTGGCCAGAGGAGTACCACCAGACAATTTCACAAGAAAAGCTCCAACTATCACTAAAACAAGATGTTATATTATGTATTCCTGCAACTGATATAAAAAATGAGATAATAGAGTTTTTCAAACTTGCAGAATTGCCATTTGATGATAAATTAAGTATAGTCCATTAGTAGCATATCGTAATAATGCTTGGGACACGCCCATTGCATATTACGTGCAACAAGTTGTTTTCCAACGAGATAAAGGGGGCTTTCAATGGGCGAATGGTTTGTCGATGACGAATGGAATGAGTTGCTAGAAAAAGCTGGTATTCATAGCTTTAGAGATGCATTACTTTTTTCTCAAGGCAAACTGTTAAGCAACAAAAGCCACAGCAGGACCTGGCTTTTCCAGTTAAACAATTTCCGTTTTTTCATCAAGCAGGACACCTCCACGCGCATTCGTGCCACTCTCCGCAGTCTAATCCGTTTCACCCGTCCCGTTGCTGCCACGCAAAAGGAGCGTGCCAAGATGGCACGTCTTGAATCCATGGGCTTTAATATGGCCCAGATTATTGCG
>JAFSTJ010000404.1 GCA_017450525.1 Victivallales bacterium
CTGGTAAGAAATCAAACGGAAAAAGAAAAGTGAGTGACCTTAAAGGAAATCTTCGGCAGAAAGCAAAAGGCGGTTCTTTTTATTACCGACTCACAATTGCCAATGGACAGCGGAAGGAATTTGCACTGAAGACGGCTGATTTCGACGAGGCCCACAAGAAAGCGGCGGAGCTTGATTCCGTCTGGCTGTCTCCTACGGCGGATGTCGCCATTGCCCAGATAAACGCCATCAAAGGCTTTTCCAAGAAGGCACAGAACCTTTCGTTTTCAGAGGTGTGGACGAAATACTCTGTCCATCCTCTCAGGGCGACGCCTCGGACTGTCAGCGAACAGGGCGCATACCGCAGCACTTTTCAGGAGTTCGTCGAGTTCATCGACAATCTTAACCATGAGCGCGGAAATAATCGAACCGTGATTGCAGGCGTGGGGGATGTCACCTTTGAAGTCTGCGAGGAGTTCTCAAATTATCTCAAGACCACAAATCTGGCCGTCGATACACATAACCGAAAAATCAAGAGGATGCGCAAGATTTTCGACTGCATCAAGGACTACTACGACGGCGACAATCCATTTCGCTCATCCGCTCTGCTCCGCAGGCCAAGCGAGGAACAGGATTCCATTGTCCAGCGCAAGGCGTTCACCAAGGATGAAATCAACAAACTCAAGGAGGTCCTTGCCGACAATGAACACAAAATCATAAACAAGGCCGAGCTTCGTGTCGCCTTTATCATAGGTATGTATACTGGCCAGCGGCTCAAGGACTGCGTTCTGCTTCAATGGCAGTATGTGGACATGGCTGTCAAGCGCATCTGGGTCACGCAGTTCAAGACGGGCAAGAAGGTCTCCATACCGATTGCAGGCGAACTGTACGATGTCCTGAAGGAGGCGGAGACTTGGCGTACGAACCAGTACATCCTTCCGCTTACAGCCGCCAGATACAACACCGAGAACAAAGAGGGCAAGAACACTGGCAACGGTCTGGTCGATATAGACGTTATGCGCGTGATTCGCTGGATTGGCCTTGAACCGTCCGTGGCAGTTCCTGGCAGAAAAAAGAAGATGACAGTCTATGGGTTCCACAGTCTGAGGCATACATTCGCGAGCTTCTGTGCCGAGGCAGGCGTGCCAAAGTCAGTGTTGCTTTCAATTTTGGGAACTGAATCAGACATAGCCGACAAATACTACATCCACGTCGGAGAGGACAGCCAGCGCAAAGCCATCGAGGCCATCAGTGGAAGAATCAGCGAGAAATCTCCGCAGGACAAAATCGACGAGGTGCTTGCATTGCTGGATGCGAAACCAGAGCCATCCGTCGAACTTCTGGAGAAGATAGCAGATATCCTAAAATGACTGAGGTAATGCCATGAAATTAAAAAAGTCATCATTGTCAGCCAGCGAATGGCGTTCCATATTTGAGGAAACAATAAGAGCTTCGCAACCAGACATCTTGGAACGCTGGAAAAATATTCTCGATGAATTGAATGATGAACAGTATATAAAAGTGTTATGTTCAGGACTGGTAGGTCCTTCTTTCGAGACTGAAGACGGGGATAGATTTACTTGGTTTAGCGGCGAATTACAGGAACCGTTGAATTATCTTGAGAAATTGCAGAAAGCCCAAGTTCTGAATGAAGCCATGCATTTGTTATGTATCTTTGATGAAAAGCACGAAGATAGTTTAGATCTTTTAAAAAGTATGCAGACTTTTCATGCAACTATAACTAAAAAAGATCTACATAGAAAACCATTACGACCTATTATTGAGTCTCTAGAAGAATATCTTAAAATGATTGATGAATTATGGCATCCAGCAGAAGATATTGAACGCAAGCGTTCTCGTATTAGAAAGGAACGCGCTATTATTTTGGTTTTTGACAAATACGAATCTGAAATTACTGACCTGTTGAAGTCGCATGGCATAGCCAAGGATTTCAAGAAAGAGTTTGAGAAATTCTTTGATTTTTACAACAAGAGGATAATTTCTCTTTCTCCAGAATTCTATGAAAATTATCGTCCAAAAGAAAAACGTGCTCCTCGTTCCGAAGAGTCCAAGAGAAGATCACGCGAAGGGGCGCTGAATTCCATTACGCGCAAGAAACGCGGGAAGCGCAGGAAGCAGAATTAGTCAATACATTTGATATTCTTCAAGAAGGCCACGCCAGTCTGGCGTGGCCTTCTTTGCGTTTATAGGTTCTTGACAAGATAAAGTCCATCGTTCGATAAACTTTATAACTCCTTGTCTTGCAAAAAGATGTGACTTTAAAATAAGATTTGTAGTTGTATATTATTCCGAAAATAAAAGGGCAAATTCGCAATGGTTCAAGAATCCATACAACAACTTCAAAGCATCCGTCCCACCACCGCAAGGTTGGTGGTGCGTCTGCTTGCGCCCTTGATGGATTCAGGAACGGTCACTACCCAGGAGTATGACCAGATTGCCGCTGCGATGAAAGCACTCTCCCATGCGAATGCACCTCCCAACCCTTTGAAACTTATCACGGGGCAGGAGGCCGCCGAGATGCTGGGCATCAGTTTCTCGCAGTTTCGAGCACTAGAGAAAGAGGGTGTCTTCCCGTTCAGCCGCAAGATGGTCGGAAACAAGACCGTGAGATACAGAAACCTTGACATCATAAGGTATATGATGAGCGAGGATAAGGAGGTAATGCCTAACTAAAAACAGGATAGTTCCCTTAGCAGCACTCTATATGCTGATACTTACCAAGTATTGCAGGCACGATGGTATATAAATCAGCCATCGGGCAGATCAAGTGGCAATTCCACCACAAACTAATGGCAAACCTCCCATGTCCATGGAATAATCACGGGAGAAAAAAACTAAAAAGGATTATGATTATGAAAAGAGAAAATGAATCGTTTGAGGGCAAAAAAACTCAAACATCTTTAGTTTCCGCAACACAATCTGAAACGGGGGTATATTCAAAAAAATACCTCGAAACAGAGCGTGAGGCCTTTCAAGGCAAGTCATTTGCCGATGTCGATTCCAGTGTCAAACGCCATTCCGACGTTTACGGCGAGATGGCAGAATGCAAGGGATCAATGGTGAAGACCATCAACCCCATTTGCGCCGCCCATGTTGTTGCCGAGATTCTAGGATGTGTTTATGACCCAGATTCCATGAAACTCTGGATCAAAATTCCTGATCGCGGCCTGTGGGTAGAACTGCCAGATGAACGTCTGGCATTCATTATTAACACCTTGCTATTGTTCTATTTTCGGTGGAAGCAACTCCAATTTGGCTTCAAAGCCACGACCTCCACTGCCGGCGAGATTATCAAAGCCATCAAAGGCTGCTGCGTAAAGGAGGGCTTTTTCTCTGGAGACCAAAAATACTATATTCATTGCAAGAACTGCTTTGTCCGCTATAATGCCTCACTGCAAACGTGGGAGCCTTTCGAGCTTACAGATGAACAATTTCGTTCCCGTAACCAGATCAACGCCGAGTATGACCCGAAAGCAAAATCACCACGTTTCACCCAACTTCTTGAAGGGGCAACTACAGCCGATGGCATACGTGTAGTCCAGGGATATAGCGGACAGATTCTGCTTGGACGCAATTTGTCCCAGACCCTATTACTGGTTACAGGCGATGCGGGCTCTGGCAAAAGCACCGTGGTCAATGTGATACAGAAGGTTCTTGGAGAAAGCAACAGCACTGAGTTGAGAACAAACGCGATGCACGGATACTATGAGATCGGTCGTTACGAGGGCCATTCTCTACTTGTCGGCCTGGATGTCCCATCGTCATTTCTTCGTGAACGTGGAGCCGAGAAAATCAAGGCATTGACTGGCGGTGACAGACTCACCGTAGAGAAGAAGCACAGCAACTGGGTCGGCAGCTTCCGAGGCCACCTAAATGTGGTGATAGTGTCGAACAGCAACCAGCCCGTTCGTATCGACGGCGACCGTGAGGCCTGGGAACGTCGAGTTCGCTCTGTTCATTTTCACCAGCCTAAAGTTAAACCCGAACCCATCCGTGACTTTGACAGCATTCTGGCCAGCGAGGAAGGCAGCGGGATTCTGAATTTCGCGCTTGAAGGACTTGCAAGAATCATTGACGCTGGTGGCCAACTGGAACCTAGCAAGGAGCAGAAGGACCAGATTGCCGATCTGCTGAACGAGTCCGAATCAACACGTGTCTGGCTTGAGAACTGTGTTGAATCTGCTCCTCGTGATATGTGCTTAAGGCCTTGCTCTGCAAGCAATTCAGTGACTACCATGGAGGCCTATACCTCATACTGCGGATATTGTGACAGACACCACTGGACACCACTGGCAATGTCTGTCTTCTCCAAGCAGCTTCCTGACCGAATGGCGGCTACATTCAAGGTCGAGCCAAGCACCAATGTGAAAAGGGACGACGGCAATAAACGCGGTTATAAGGGCGTTCGGTTGAAGGATGCCCAAGAGAATGAAGCCGAGGACAACAGAGCCTGAGTTAGCCGCCGTATGCGCCGTTTGCATACGGCGCATACGGCAAATACGGCAACAACGCAAATAAAATAGAATTGGTTTTCGCAAAAAGGAACAATAGCAATGAAAAGCAATAGCGTTAAGACATCGTCACAAGACGACACAACCGCATGGGCCAATGACATTGGAATTGATAGTATTCCAGAATGTTTGAGGCCTGATGCCACGTTCGCAACTTCAACGCCCTGCGATGAAATGGTCAGTGAAGATGACCCGATTGCGGTCGAGTCAAACAGAGGTGGCTTGGCTGTAATCAATCTCTTCAATGTTCAAGTCGTGGGAGTGTTTCCGACGCCACAACGACCTATGATGCAGAATGCGGCAGTTGATTCGTTCCAATCGCAAACAGCAATGCAAGGTGCTTCTTCGCAGTATTGCCATCCGCAATATGCATACAGTTGTTGTCCACCGTCAGTTACGTATGGAACGCTAACCTTTGCTGGCGAATACACCCCAAAGTACCAGCGCCAGATAGTGCCGCAAAGCGGAGAGAAAAAAAGCATTGAGTTTTGCCCATCTTTTAATTTGGAGGACGTTGAAAATGCCACTAATGTTATAAAGGCATCAGTTGCCGAAATAATCCTCGCCAACGACGTTCGTGCGGGAAATGCTCTTGAATACTTCACAACGCCAGTTTCGGAGCACTTGTGGAATGCCCCTTACTCACAATACCCATTCCTTGAACAGTATTGCTCGATTCATGTTTTTCCAAATCTGGTGGCGGGTGCTGAAAAGGTCTTATATGGGAAAGGACTGCACAATACTGATGTCTGGGACATAAAACTTGACAGCTTATTGAAGAATGACAATTGGATACAGCACTTTCGACAATGCCAGTTTCCATTGAGAGGCTATACCGGCAATTGTCGGGTTTATGATTTGCCTGGGGTGCAGGGCGGGTGCCTAGAGCAATTCAGCATGGTCGCTTCTTGTAATGGCAACTGCAATATGACGCTTCCCATTCGCGGAATCAAGCCAATGTCGCCAATCATGCGCCAGACCGTCTCCAGGTTTTTCGCCCTTCCGCTTGACAACTACCCCCTCTTTGGATTGGACAGGCTCCACCATGGAGGAATGAAATTGGTCTTC
>JAFSTJ010000405.1 GCA_017450525.1 Victivallales bacterium
CTTGGGGAACATAGCATAAAAAAAGATTATTCGGTGTTTTTGCGGTGATTTGTTCGGTGTTTTTGATGTTGCAAGGAAGATGCATAAAATGTGAAGTAGCAATCTTTTGATGTTCTGCGTCTTGGGTGCCGAAAAAGATGACGATGGTTATGTTATGGATGCCAACCACATGAATGGCGCGTGCTAATCCCTGTTCTTGAAGAACGCTGGGTTTTGTTTTAGGATTGGTGTCAGCGTGTCGTATGCCATCTTGCAATCCATAAGCAGCGTAGGTGCGTCACCGAACTTTACTGATTTGACGACTTTCTGCTCAAGGAAAACAGGCAGAATGCGGTCAAACACCTCGGAATGTGCACCTGTATGCCAAAATAGGTCAACAGGCGTGTCGATTTTCTGATGGTTTCTTGAAATGAGTTTTACGGGTTCTTTGGAGAGCATTGGCACGCCAGCCCATTCCTCCAGGGCATGAATGAATGTGCAGCGGTCCAAGGTGACTCCGATCAACAGCACCTTTCCGTTCCAGTCCAGCCGGCGGCCAAATGGCCCTTTGCGATTGAATATCGTGTTGAAAGTGTCGTGGTCTGCAATGAATTCAGCAGCTCTTTTCCCCAGAGCCGAAATGGAGTGTGTGGGATGCAGGGAACGCAGCACGCCTGGACGATGCCAGAACAACTCAGGCAATATTCCTGTGCATGCTGGGGTGCTCTCAACGTCAAAAAAATCATGTCCTTTTTCTGCATTAACGTATAAGAATGTGAATGAGGGGAAGAGCAATAGGCCGTCATGGAAAAAGCGGCTAAATGCGTCCAGCACAGCATCTGCCCGTCCCTCCACATCGCCAATGCTTTTCATGGAGGAGTGGATGAGGATGGTCTCATTTCCAGTTAGCCCCATGCGTCTTAGATCAGTCAGCAATGATTCCTGTGTATGCATAATTACCTCTCAATGTTCCCAAATTTCATCATGGACAGGCTGATTGCATGGCGAGAATTCAATCTTCCACTTTTGCGTGTCCGATTTGAATGAAATGGGCAGTTTAATTATCAGCGAATGGTCCAACGCGGATTTTGCCACCAGCATTCCCCGATTGAAATGGCGCTCCATCCAATTGTCAGGCGAGACCACGAAAATCACGCCTTTTTCACCTGCTGCGCGTCGTGCAGTGCCAGAAAGGACCATTTTTCTCTCATCCCACGTCACGTTGTCCAGTTCCGCTTCGCCTTGGCGCACATGAAAGTCTGTTGAAAGTATCCATGGGTGTTCCAGTTTTTCGGCGAAACGGAAAACCTTGCAGCTGACGGCTGGGATTTCCACAGTGCGTTTCTCAGTGAATGTGCCCATGTAGCACTCGTCCCAGAAGTCATACATCCAATACTCTCGTTTTGGATGCAGTCCCAGCAGCTCTGCGTTCAACTCAACTTTCCTGGTGGAGTCATTCAGATTGAAGACTGCGCAAATAGTCCAACTGCCCCATTTTTTATTGATTTGGATGTGGAATATTCTAAGAAAATCGGTGTCTATGTCGGTCTTGGAGAACAGGTCGCTTGCCACAGGCATGCCCTTGCAGCGTGGCAGGACTTTCTTCAGGAGGGCGAGGCGTTCGGGACTCATGCGCTCGATGTCATCCTGGAAGAAGACGGGGCTTGGGGAAATGCCGAAGAGCGAGGCGGCGATGATCGCCTCGTTCATGGGAATGGGCTTGTCAACAGTCATCACATTGCTGTTGCACTGGAAGAAGCGGTTATGGGCAAAGCCCCACATTGCCAGGTTTTGAATGGCATTCTTGTTTGGCGCACCGCTGGAGCCAAATGAGCCATTGATTATGTAATTGGCGGGATATGACGGGAATGTGGGTTCAAGCTGCCTGGCCTCGCCATAGTCCATGCCTATGCGGGATGACTGAAACGCGCCGATATCAGTTATGCTGGTACCCGTTGCGCTCAGGATGAATGTGTCAGGCGAAACATGTTTGGACATGCCTCTAAGGAATTTCCTGTAACTTTCCAGGCAGAAGGAGGTGCTGGGATTGTTTTCCTTATGAAGTCCGCATGTGATGAAGTCGCACATATAGTAGCGCACGCCCCATTTTGTGTAGGTCTCCAGAACATTGGCGATGTAATCATGGGCCTCTTGCGCATCGGAATCCAGTGTATAGGCTTTGGGGAGCAGTCCATGTTCGTCAAGCGGTCCCCAATACCAGCGGAAACGGCTTTCAGGATTGCCGTTTTTGTCCTTCAGCAAAAAATCGTGGACTTTTGGGAAGTCCTTGGACCCTTCAGTTATGAGGAATGGCGCAATCCATAGTCCAGGCTTGAAACCCGCCTGTATGATTTCCTTCAGGAAGGCGGGAACGCCTTTTCTAAAATTCTTTCTGTTGCTTTGCAGCCAATTGCCTGGCATTCCGTCTGGCAGATTGTCGATGCTGGTCCAGATGTATTCCGCGCCAAGTTTCTTCAATGTGCCAGCCGCCGCCATGACGCGCCTTATCTGTGAATCGGTCTTTTCTGCCTTGGTGCTGATGAGCCAACCGCAGAGGAATCCTGCTGGCGCGAAATCAGGAATTGCGGGATGGTATAAGCGGTTTATCATATCGGCCCAGCGGTTCAATGCGTCATGGGGCGACATCTTGTTATGCAAGTCAATGCAGACCTGGTCCGTGGTGACTTCATGGTTGGGTGCAAGCACATGGTCGCCCACGGGGATTGTGCAGTCCATTGCCTGCAATAGACCGCTCTTCGGTGCAAACTGCATGGAATAGCGCACATAATTTTTGTCAAATGTCCTTTGTGCGGAGAAAAAGCACTTGCCTGTCGCAAGTTCATACACCAGGCATAGCGGAGTGGATGTGTGCTTGCCTCCCTGCGCCTTGGCTTTCTCCACAAAATTTTCGGAACACAGAGTATCATTGAAGGCGAACACATTCCTTTCCGCTTTGCTTGATGCGCCAGGCTTATCCCTGTGTGTGAAAAGAGTGATGTCTCCTATGCGCAGGTCTTTTCTGCCAGTGTTCTTCAACGTGGCGGAAAATATGAAATAATCGTCCTTTTTGCGGCAGTCAATGCGAACTTTCAAGGCATTCAACTGTGCTTGGCATCCGTTTGCATCTGTCTTGATTTTGCCTGACGAGAGTGTGCAGGACTTCCCGTCAACCAGCAATGAAGTTGTCTTGCCGTGGGAAATCTCATTTACCAAATGTGAAACATCGAACATATATTATTTTCCTCCGTGTGTATGAAATGGGCTGTTGCAAAAACTACCATGTGAGCGCCGCTCGGCGCTCACAAAAACAAGGTTGGTAAATATGACTACAGTACAGTTCTGCCATTTGTGAGCCAATGCCAGAGGTTTCTGATGTACTCGAATTGTTCACGGTGGTCTCGTTTGCTGAGGAAGCCGCTTTGAAGCAGGCACCAGCCATCCACCATGCCAGCATCATATTGCTCCAAAATCTTTTCGCACTGGTATTTGAAGATATCCATTGGCATGGGGCCTCTCCTTCCGCCGAAATCGTGGATGAATTGCCCTTGGATTATAGTCTTTCCAGGGAACATGTCATGGAAAAACCATAGTTCGCGTTCGTATTCGGCCTCCCAGTAGTGGTCAGTATGAATCCAATTCCAGAGGGAGAAGCCGTCAATGTAATCCTTGAAGGGAAGAAGGTCCTGTGGCTTTTGGCGCCCAATATACTGTACCACATACAACTTAAGGTTTGGATTGGCGGAGGTAAGCGCCTCGTGCACTTCCTTCATATATTTTGGCGTGATGTACCTGCTTGGACCTGTCTCGGACATAAAATCATCGATTAACGCACACTTGATTTCAGGATGGGTCACAGACAGTTTGCTGACCTTTTCCGCGGCCTCCTTGTAATACATCTTCCAGCCGCCGAGGCCAGGACCATTTTCCTCAATGTGCGTCAGCAGGCAGCAGATATTGTTTATGCCTGCCAGACGCTTGATGTGGGCTTCGTCTATCTGGTCCATGTAGAAGTCTGAATTGACATAGAAAGCACTGCCGCAC
>JAFSTJ010000406.1 GCA_017450525.1 Victivallales bacterium
CTCAAGCGTGAATGTGAACTCGCTCAATTGGTCATGTTTCCATGCCAAATGGCGTGTGGATGGTGAGATAGCGAACAATGGGGAGAATGTACGTGCCTTTACAGTTTTCTTGTCAGGCATGAACTCAAGAAGCCTGAGCCATCCGTCACCGCCGCTGCCATGGAAGCCGCCGCCAATGGCCTGGGTATTGAACGCCATCTGCGCCACGCTCTTGCCAGCGATGTTCTTGTCCATGGAGAAAGCAATGCCTCTTTCCCATTTGTCTGGCGCGGCGATGTGTCCACAAATGACCATACGTATGTTCTTGGCTGGATAGACCAGCTTCTGGAAGATGGCTTCGCCCGCGTTGCCGCCAAGTTCACTGAGTTTGTACTTTTCCTTTTCAAGGCGCTTGCCAGTCCAGGCAAGGTAGGAGTGTGTCAGAATGATGCCTATATGGTCAGCGAAGCGTGGTTCATCCACCAGTTTCTTTGCCCAGGCAAGAATATTGTCCCTAGGGGCAAATTCCAGGGTGATTATGAGGAACTTGCGGTTGTCAGGCTCTGGCGCAATGAATTCGTATGCGGCATTCTCCAGTGTGGTCTTGTCGAATGCATTGTATGCGCAGGCTACCAGATGCTCGCGTGACAGAGGATTGCGGTCCGTTGGAAAATAGTCATTGTAGAATGAATTGCGGTTTTCTGATGACATGTGGCCGTAGTCATGGTTGCCTGTGCAGAGAACGTATGGCACCCTTCCGTCCAGTCTTTCCATCAATCTGGAGAGAGCCCTCCATTGTTCGGCACCAAGTAGCGAATACTGGTCAGGATGTGGCCTGTCCTGGTCATTGCGGAAAACCAGGTCACCAGTGAAAAGGACCTGCTGAATGCGCAGCGTCCTGACATGGTCCACGATCCAGGCGTTCATTATATCCACAATACCATGGTTGCGAGGGCGTTCAACGTATGCCTGCACATCAGGCACGACCACCATTGTCCAGGAAGCGGGATTTTCCAGAGCGGGTGCCTGGTAGGGAAGTGGCTTTGCCTTCTTTAATGGCTCCGTCGTTGCAGTGACGACGACTGTAGTTGATTTTGCCTCAGGTTGTTTGGGCTGCTGAGGCTGCTGAGGCTGTTGAGCTAAAATGCCCGTTGCCAATGCCACTGCACACAATGCAAATAGTCTTTTCATTGATTACTCCTTGTTTGGGTTAAAAACTACTATTGTATATTCCATTAAGAATTGAGTATGCCTTTCCTTTGCAAGACCATCCATGGTATGGGCAGTTACGCCCCTTGGAGAGGAAGTCCAATGTATTCACTGCAAAGTCCTGTTCCAAGTCCAGCAATGTCATGTCAGCTCGTTCTCCGTAGTTCATGGCACCTAGAGGGAGTTTAAGCAATTCTCTTGGTCCAGCGGTAAACAGGGAAACCAGCTTTTGCAAGGTGATGAGGTCCTTGCCATAAAGCTCCGTAAGGCAAAGCGGAATGGCCACCTCGATGCCTACGATGCCGAAGGGGGCGTTTTCCATGCCTTTGGCCTTTTCCTGCTGAGTATGAGGCGCATGGTCCGTGGCAATCATGGAGATTGTGCCATCGCAAATTGCCTCGATCAGAGCTTGCCTGTCCTCTTCCTCGCGCAAAGGCGGTGCCATTTTTGCATTTGGTCCGAAGTTTTCCACCGCCTTGTCTGTCAGCAGCAGGTGATGTGGCGTTGCCTCGCCAGAAACAGGAATGCCCATTGCTTTTGCACTGCGCAGCATAGCCACGCTGCCTTTGGAGCTGAGATGCTGAAGATGTAGCCTGCATCCAGTTTCTGCCGCCAGCATAATGTCCCTGGCGACAATGAGTTCCTCTGCCGAGCGGGGCTGTCCCTTGAAGCCCAGACGTTTCGCACACTCGCCAGCATGCATGACGCCGCCAGCGGAAAGTGACTTGTCCTCGCAATGGTCTATGACAGGGATGTTGAGTGTTGCCGCTTTTTCCATGATCTGCCTCATAAGGCCTGCCTGCTGTGGCGTGCTCCCGTCATCTGAGAATGCGGGAACACCTGCTTTAGCCAAAGCCTCCAGATCTGACATTTCCAGGCCGTCACGTCCCTTGGTAAGACAGGCTGACTGGTAAACCCGCACTGGCGCGGAGACTGCTCTTTGCATTAGTTCCGCGATGCGCTCGGGCGTATCCATGGGAGGTATTGTATTGGGCATTGCCAGAATAGAAGTAAAGCCTCCTGCTGCTGCGGCGTCTGTACCTGTTTCCAGCGTTTCCTTGTGCAGTTGTCCTGGATCCCTCAAGTGCACATGCACATCAGTAAAGCCAGGGCACAGTACTTTGCCTGACACATTGACAATTGTAGGCTCAACGAGTTCATCAGGTCTGGCGAATATCCCATTGTGCACAGCAATGTCGCGGATCTCATCCACTGCATTTACGGGGTCGATTACACGGGCGCCCTTGTAAAGAAAGTCCATTGGCATTTATTTCCTTCTTGATTGCTTTGGCATGACACGTCCTGTCTTAGACTGCACCTTGCTGAATGTGCCCATGTAGTTTCTTGACACCACTGAATCCATGTCGTTCTGGGTAAAAACAGGTACAACTTGAAGAACGCCTGGATGCACGTCCGAGGTGGCTCGTGCCTTGGCGACGTCAAACTTTCTTGGTGGAAGAATCAGCTTCTCACGCTCCTGTGCAAAGCCCACCAATGCCATGATCTGGGAGGCCTGTCCCTCAAGATTGAAGGAATATTCCTCCAGATTGTCCCTGAACAGGCCTCTGTACAATATGGGCGAGGGCAGGGCGGATGATGCTGCATTGTCTATGTACCCCTGAAGATGGAAAATCAGCATTGGCCGCATATTGGTGACGCGTTCTGTGGCCAGGCCTTCCTTGTCTGTGTCATGAAGCCAGCGTGACATCGCGGTAAGAGCCCAGGTCCTTCTTGCGGTGAATGTGTATCCTGGGGAAAGGCGCACTGCACCATACATGTCTGGATAGAGTGGCGTGATATCGTATGCCTCTGCCGCGTATGCAAAGCGGATGGCCTTGATTGTCAACGTTCTGTCTTCCTGGTTGGCTGCTGGCAATGCCTCCAGTACCCATGGGGATATTGACAGTGTCTCTATTGGCTGTTTGTCGCACTTGTCAAGCACAGAAGCCATAATGGTCTTTGCCTTGTCTGGATATTTTCTGTATATTGCCAGGGCTGTGAGTGCCGCATCTTCAATGGAGGCGAATGTATCATCGTCTGTGAACAGCTTTCCGCTGGGCAGGAAGCGCGAATCCAGTACCAGGCCATCGCTTTCAACTTGGTCTGCAAGATAATCCACCAGTCTTTCTGCAATTAGTTTCGGTGCTGGGCGCTTGGCGTCCTCCGAATAATGCAGGCCCTGCTTCGCCATTTCGTCCATTGCCAAAGCCAGCAATGCATTTGTTCTGACGGTGGTTATGGTCCTGGGTACCTGTGCGGCCGTTTCAGGTAGTGGCTCGCCTTCTTTCACAGCCAATTGCCTTTTGCCAGGGCCCACGACGGCAAGTGCCCGGATTAGTGGTCGCAGAACATTGATTGCAGCCTTTTGGGCATTGGGGTTTGGCCTTGCTGCATTCAGTCTGAGGAGTGCAATTGCCGTTTCAAGCCTTATATCGAAATCCTCGGTCTCCTTTTTGCCAGAGAAGTACCATATCGGGAAAGGCTTCTTCAAGTTTCCATCTGGCTGTATTATTTGGTTAAGTCTGTCTGCGCAGGTGCTTGCCCAATCAAGACATTGCTCTGGTGCTGGTGCATCATACAGCATCCTGTGTCCTCTGTAAAGTCTGGTGCTGCCTTGCGCATCCGCATAGAATGTATCTGTTTCAAAAAGGCTGATTGGCAAGGTGCTTTCAGTTTTTGCGGTGAGGTTCATCCAGTCCTTAAGCGCACCCCAGTTGTATGCCTCTGAGATGATGTCGCAAATCTGTCCTGTATTGAGTGTGCGGTTTTGATTGAGAAGGCAGCGGCCAGTGATTTGCTCAGGCGTAAATGCAAAGCCCATTGAGGGAGGAAAAGCGATGCCGCAAAGGCTTGTCATGGCCACATGTGAGCGTGGCAGTGAAAATTGGGGCACATTCTGCACGAACTGCACCACGTCCAGCCGCAGCCAGTCCCATGCGTCAGGATTCTTCATTCTTTCATGCCACTCTGGGGACACTGTACGCTTTTCACGTCTGGCGTCATCAATGGTGGCTTTGCAAAGCTTTACTGTTTCACGAGCGAATACTGGCTCGTTGGATTGCAGGATTTCCACTGCGGTCTTGAATGCTGCCTGGAATGAAACGCCAGTTCCGTAATAAGTCCTGCCAGGCCATTTGTCACCGCCTATTGTTATAAATACCACACGTGGCATTGCCTCCTGCGGCGCCAACTTTGCTATTTCCTCCAGCTTTTTATTGCTTTTCAGTGCAAGGCGCAAGTCCACTGCCAACTGTTCCAGTTGCTTTGATGGAATCTTGCTGGGACGTCTCACATGGTCAAACCAAGCTTGAGAATAGGCGCAGCATGCGAAGGCCAGCCAAATAACAGTAAATAATACTCGCATTATTTTCTCCTTAAAGTTGGTAGGGTAAGAATATAGGGGGAATTTAAAGTGCACTTGTTACTTGCCTTGCTTGGCAAGAACAGTTGCCTTTGAGTAGTTCTGCCTGAAGAACTGCGCCCACTCGCGAATTGCGACCGCCTGGTTTTCCGAACCGTCCAGACGTTTTGCCTGCTCTCTTGCCTCAGCATGCCTGAATGGCAGCTGGGAGAATGTGGCCATGGCCTCGGGGCATTTGTCTGGCCCTCCTGCAAGTATGATTGCCTGCCATGCCTCCTTCAATTCCAGTTCGGAATCGATTAGCATGGTGCGTATCAGGTTTCTGAGCAGGTCGAAAA
>JAFSTJ010000407.1 GCA_017450525.1 Victivallales bacterium
ATATCTGCCACATTCGCAGGCGGCATGGCTGTGCCAATTCCATTGCCTACTATCACTTTGAATGACATTGGCAAGGAAAAGGAGATTACGCCTCCAGAAGCGACTGCAACTGTTCTTGATGAAGTGTGTACCAGTGTTGTCTCGCAGGCGAAAAACACTACGAAGGCGGTAGGCGATTCCGCCGAGCAGCTTTCCAAGTCTGCCAAGGCCCTGGGCAATTCTGCTGTCGAAATGGGCAAGTCCCTTTTCAAGTCCGCCAAGGAAAAAATCCAGGAAAAAAGCGACAAATAACAATCCATCCGCGGCTTGGCCGCGGGCACAAGAACTGGCATTTCAAGCACTCATGGAATACCCTCCCATAATGGCAGATCTGGTCGCCTGCGGCTTCCCTTCCCCTGCGGAACAATATGTGGAAAGTCCGCTTGACCTTAACAGGCTGCTGGTGCACAGACCAGCAGCCACGTATTTTGTCAAGGCGACGGGTGATTCCATGCAGGGCGCTGGCATCAGGGCAGGGGATATATTGGTGGTGGACCGTTCCATTGCCCCCACTGACGGGGCGATTGTGATCGCCTGCGTCAACAATGAATTCACTGTTAAATATTACAGGACAGACGGGGTGCGCGTATGGCTTGAACCTGCCCATCCTGCGTTCAAACCAATCTATTTCAACGAGGGGATGGAATTGCGCGTATTTGGCGTGGTGACTTCCCTGGTGCACCAGTTCGTAAAGTAAACTATGATTGGGCTGGTGGATGGCAACAACTTTTTTGTGTCCTGCGAGCGTGTGTTTGACCCTTCGCTGGAAGGAAAACCAGTTGCGGTTTTGTCCAACAATGACGGGTGTTGTGTAAGCCGTTCCAATGAGTTCAAGGCGATGGGTATTGCCATGGGGACGCCGTATTTCCAATTGCGTCCATATATCCAGAGCTATGGCCTGGTTTTGCGCTCCAGCAACTATGAGCTGTATGGTGACTTGTCTAGGCGGATTATGGAGACGCTGGGGTATTTTTCTCCCAAGGTCGAGCAGTATTCAATAGACGAGGCATTTATACATCCACAATTGCCCGATGGTGCAAACTGGGAGGATTTTGGCAGGAGGATACGCAGCACCATATTGCAGTGGGTTGGCATTCCCTGTGGCATTGGCTTTGCGCCGACGAAGACGCTGGCTAAGATAGCCAACCACATCGGCAAGAAGCTGCCTTCTGGCGTCTTCGTGATGCCTGATGACAGGGGCGAGGTGCTGTCAAAGGTGCCTGTGGACGATGTCTGGGGCGTGGGGCGCAGAGTGGCACCGAAATTGCAACGCATGGGAATACGCACTGCGTTGGACCTGGCGCGGCGCAATGACGTGGATATGCTCCATCGTTTCAATGTGCAGATGCAGCGCACTGTGCTGGAATTGCAGGGCGTGAAGTGTATTGAGGAAGAGAATCCAGACGAATTGTCCAAGTCCATTACATGTTCCCGTTCTTTTGGGCATCCAGTCACCGACTTTAATGACCTGGCTGAATCCGTGGCCGCGTATGCAGCAAAGGCGGCTGAGAAACTGCGTAAGGAAGGGCAATTTGCGTCGGGGGCGAATGTGTATTTTTCTCTTTATCCCGAATATGGCAACAAGGCATTGGATGGCGGCTTTACTTCGACCACGGTGGTGTTCGACGTGCCCTTGGATGATACTGGACGCATTATCGCTGCGTTGTCGCCAAAGCTACGAAGCATCTTCATTCCAGGGAGGCGCTACAAGAAGAGCGGCGTGATTTTCTTTGGGCTGGAGGCGGCAGATTCCCCAAGGCAAATGGATATGTTCCAGACGAAGGAGCCTCGCAAATCAAAGCTCTACCAGGCAGTGGATGTGGTAAACCATTATTTGGGAAAGGGGACGGTATTTACGCTGGCAGAGGGCATCCAACGCCCATGGCAGATGAAGCGGGAGCACCTGACGCCCTGCTACACCACCCGCTGGAACGAACTCCTGCAGGTGAAATAAGGATGCTCGCTTCCTTCGAGGCATGATTAATGTGGGCGCCGAGGCGGCGCCCACATGGACCACCATCGCGCCCCTGGCGTGTTTCCGCCAGGGCAACCTGAATGGGCGCCGTCTCGGCGCCCACATTAACAACAATGACAACGAAAATGATAGAATTGCTTGCTCCTGCTGGCACATTGGAATGTGGCCTGGCTGCGTTTCAGTATGGTGCGGATGCGGTGTATCTGGGGATGAAGCTGTTTTCCGCCCGTGCTGATGCGGGCAACTTCAGTCTGGAGGATTTGCGTACGCTTCTGGGTGTGGCGCATCCTAGTCGCAAGGTGTATGTGGCGGTGAATACGCTGGTCCGCGAAGAGGAACTGCCTGACTTGATCAAGCTGCTTTGCGACTTGCGGGGGCTTGAGGTGGATGGCCTTATTGTGCAGGATGTCGCGCTGTTGGGCCTGATACGGGAGCATTTTCCCGAATTTGAATTGCATGCCAGCACGCAGATGGCACTGCACAATGTGGAAGGCGTGCGCGAGGCGAAGAGACTGGGATATTCACGCATAGTTGCGGCTCGTGAACTCGCGATTCCAGAACTTGCAGACATGAGCGCAGTGCCTGGCATGGAGGTGGAGGCGTTCATACATGGTGCGCTGTGCTATTCGTACAGTGGGCTTTGCCTGCTGTCGGCCTGCCTTAATGGTGCCAGCGGCAACAGGGGGGAGTGCTCGTATGTGTGCAGAGGGCGTTTTAAGATAAAGGACGCTCATGGCAAGGACAAGGGGATGTGCTGCCCATTCTCAATGAAGGATCTGGCGACTGGCGATTTGTTGCAGCAATTGCGGAAGGCTGGCGTGGCCTCGCTCAAAATCGAAGGCCGCAAGAAGACGCCGCTTTATGTGGCGGCTGTGACAAATTACTACAGAAAACTGCTGGACGGTACATTCAAGCCAGGCGAGGAGCAGCAGGCCGCCTCTGATGTGAAGACCATTTTCAGCAGGCCTTGGACACATTTCTGCCTAGACAATGTGCGCAATACAGGCATTACGGACATTGAGACACTAGGACCACGCGGTACCGAAGTGGGTTATGTGGCGAAGGTGAAGGAAGGCTATCTTCGCTTTGTGGTGAAGAAGCAGGCGATAGAGAAGCACGATGGATTGCAGGTGGAGATCCCTGGCGTTTCCAGACCCTTTGGTTTTGGCATAGAGGAAATACGTGCCTTCACACAGGCTGGAAATGACAGGTGGAGCAGGGAGTTTGTGGCGCAGCCTGGCACCACGGTAGAGGTGCCTTTGCCGCCAGGTGCGCCTGAATTGCCTGTAGGCAGCAGGATTTGTTGCACGTCCTCCAATGCGGTGCGTCGCCGTTACCATTGGGACGAGGCGCGTCCCGCCTTGTCACGCCAGAGAGTGGGTGTTGACTTCGACATTGAAATCGCGAAAGACAGAATTTCTGCCTGCGCGTGGACTAAATACGGCATTTGCAAGAATGTGTCTTTGGACACGGAGCCTTTGTCGGCGGCACGAGACATTGCCATTGTGGAGACGCAGGCGAGAGATGCTTTCTCTCGCCTGGGGGACACGGG
>JAFSTJ010000408.1 GCA_017450525.1 Victivallales bacterium
ATTATAGGAAGAATAGGCATAGTACTCGGTGGGACCATTTGTCAGCCACTGCGTCTCGGAAAGATGGCACAGTTGAGAGGGATTTTGAGCTTCCTGCATGTACCAGATAACCTTGTAGTTGCCGTCGCATTTTGTTCCGCCAACCTGATAGACGGTTGTGCCGTACTGCGTCGCCCATGCGTAATATGGCAGCTTTGCGTGTGCTGGACAATGCCATATTCCAGTTTTCTGATCAGCTGTCAAAGTGCCCCAACGGGTATTGCTCAATACAGAGCCACCAGTGTAAAGAGAAGCATAATGGCCCCATGGAGTTGCCGTGTTGGAATCCGTCTGCCCCATGCCCTTTTTGGTCGCGGCAGAAGGTACAATGAAGTCATCCCAATCCTGGCTGTACATGCACAATGCAAGCTGAAGTTGCTTCATATTACTGGTACATGAGATAAGGCGCGCCTTGTCCCTGGCCTTGCTCAACGAGGGCAGCAGCATCGCCGCCAAAATGGCGATAATCGCAATCACAACAAGCAACTCAATCAATGTAAAACTTCTTTTGTACATGATACTCTCTTATGAATAATTGTTACAATTAGAACTTATTTGCAATTTTACCAAACTTTTCTGAAAACGCAATAGGTATTTTGAAAAAGTTTTCAGTGGACTGTAGACTGTGGACTGTAGCCTGTGGACTGTAGTTCGTTGGGTGCGCGGGGCGAAAAGCCCGCGTTAAGTTCTGTGCGCGGACGTCCGCCCGCGTTTAGCAGCTACTGCCCCAAAAGCGGGGCGATGCTATCGCCCCGCACAGAACACCACACTGTCCACTGTCCACTATTCACAATCCACGCAGCCAAACAGTTTTTTGCGCAGTTTCAGGCGCCAGGACGCCTGTTTGGGGAAATCATCAAAGCCCTTGACTTTGCGGAACATGGCATCATCCCGGCTGACATTCAGAGTTTGGAGCAACTGGTAGTCCTGCAATGCCTCGCTGAACACCTCCCAGCGAATGGAATCCACTGGCTTGCCATCTGGCCCAGGATACACCATGAATGTGTCGCCATACGCCCAGCCTGGCCAGGCAAGTCCGTCCTGCTCCGCGTATGGATCCAGTAGAATGCGTGTCTGGGACTTGAACCAGTAGTTGTATCCCCAGTGCAGGAAACCCTTGAATGGCCAGCGGTAGAAAAGGATGCCGTGCATCCGCACCTTTGGCAGCGGCGTGTCCAGCAGCCTGTTCAGGAATGCCCCTCTTGGGCCGCAGCAGTAATAGCACCAGCATTCAATGCCTTCATTGACGAAGCTCACGGCGGTCCTTATGCTGGGCACTGGCATGTCCGTCAACTTGTCCCTGCCGTATGCGATATCCGTCAATGCGTCCATGGTCTTCATCCAGGGGGCGATTTCCTTGAGCATGGCACGTGCCTTGATGTAGTTTTGCTTGTCAGGTTCGCTGTGCGGTTCATCCGACACATGGAAGAATGACCTGTCCAACAGTTTTTCGCGTTTAAGCAGTGCATGGAGTTCTGTGAAGTACTGTTTCAGGAATGCGCGGTACTCTTCCGAGCAAGCGGCGGTGCCTGTGGGAAACAGCAGTTTTTCCTGTTCTGGCTCGCCTTCGTAAATGCGTATTGCGTATGCGCAGCCCCATTGTGTGAATGGGTGCACCCACTCGAAATTGTCTATGCCACATTCACGGGCCATCTTCAGCCAGCGCTTAACATTGTTCCAGTTGAAGACATAGCCTTTGTCCTTGCGTTCGATTCTCAGCAACTGTGTCGGTAGCTTCACGCCATCAAGTGGCGGCGTAAACGCAGGTACATATAAGGTATCAAGCCCATGGGCCACATAATCCTCAACGTAATTGCGGCAAATCTGCCAGAACTCCTCGGAAAACGCCTTCACCTTATAGTAAGCCACCAGCGAATCCCCATAGAACCAATGGGTTATATTGAAATTCTCACGGAGCTTGAGCCTCACATTGTGAAGCCTAGCCTTATATGACAACTTCATTGGCGTCTTGCCCTCGGTCTCCAGCTGCAATTGTATCTTGTATTCCCCAGCAAGCGCATTTTCTGGCGGGACTACACTTATCCAGAAGCCATGCGTCTCATTGCAAGGCAGTAGCAAGTTGTCCTCGTCAAACAAGGCATCAGGCACATAGCCTGGAAGACCATCGCCATAGTCGCCGTCCTCGGGATTGTCCATATATGGCGTGTTGGCGTGGCGCACAGGCACATACCCTATACGGCGTATGCGCACATTCCAGCCTTCATCAACCATTGCGCTCAATTTACAGCGAAGAGGTTCCTCGTCTGAACGCAACATAACCTGAAAACTGAAACGCTCGTTCAAAGCAAAGTCGCCACTGCAAGTCAACTTCTTCTCTGGCTGGCTTTGTGGATAGAAACGCCTGTCCGTACTGGAAATCCAAGACTGCACTGTCATTTATCTAATTCCTCTTATGACTATTTAGAAATCTTTTTTAACGCAGAGGCGCAGAGGCGCAGAAAAACTTAAACTGCGACTTTTGCCTTTCTTGCGTTCATCGTATGGTATGCAGAGGTCCTAAAGGACCGACGATTTCTTGTTTTTGCGGCGGATGCAAAACTAGTTTTGCCTCAGCCGCAAAAATGGAAATCTGCGCTGCTTCAGCGCATCTGCAAATCCATACGAGAATCTGTGGCAATCTGGCAAATCTGTGGATTATTTTTTGCGTCTCTGCATTAAAAATGGGTCTCCTATTTAAAAGCGCTCACATCTTCAGTTCTGGGAGGGGCTTGTCATTGCCCAGGAAGTATGCCATTGCCTTGCAGCATGACAGGACATCCTCCACAGAGGCTGTTTCCCGTATGCTGTGCATCGCGAACATGGCGATGCCAATGTCTATGCCGCGTATGCCCAGGCTTGCCGATAGATGCGGTCCCATGGTACTGCCGCATGGGCGGTCCGCCCTGTTGGTAAATACCTGGCATGCCACCCCTGCCCTGCGGCATATTTCCCTGAAGATGGCGTTGTCACAACCATTGGAGGCATAGCGGTGCTTCACATTCTTCTTGAATACCACGCCACCTCCCAGCACTGGCGCATAATCCGCGTCATAACATTCTGTATAACTTGGATGCAAGGCATGCGCCGCGTCATTGGATACCAGGAATGATTTTGACAACATTCTGCACAAGTCCTCCTCTCCACCCTTCAATGCCAGGACTATGCGCTTCAGTGTGCTTTCCAGAAAGTCGGAATTGGCGCCTTGCCTTGTGGTGTTGCCGATTTCCTCGTTGTCAGCAAAGAACGCCAATGCCAGATCACTCTTACATGATGGTATTGAGGCGATTGCCTCCAATGCGGTGAATGCGGCCAGCATATTGTCCAATCTCGGTGCATTAAGCAAGTTCTGCTCATTGCCCAGCAATGCGGCGGGTGTGCAATCGTAGAGATTCAGTTCCGAATCGTCAAACGCCTCTTCGGGAATGCCAAGACTTTCAGACACGCTTCTGCCTCGGGAAAGGCCGATACAGGCATTCAGCTGCGTCTGTGGATTGTAGGTGACGCCATTCTTTAAATCAAGGTTGAAATGCTGCATTGCCAGATTTGGTATTACGGCAATGTTCTTCTTGTCGTAAAGGCGGCAGGACATGTCACGCCCATCCACCACAATGCCTGCGACGCCCAATGGCCTGTCCAGCCATGTTGTGGAAATGGGGCCACCATATACCTCGATTGGCACCATGTCCACACCGCATTTTGCCTTGAAGCCACGCAATTTTAACCGCAAGGCAGGACTGTCCAGATGCGTTGCCACAATTCTGGCAGCCATGTATGGCTTGGGCTTCAAGGGCATCTGGAATGCCAGTACGCTGGAATGATTCCTGGCGACATAGTATTTTCCGCCTGCAACTAGTTTCCATTCATCGCTTTCACACAACTGCGCAAAACCAGCCGCATCCAATGTGGTGGCAATATTCGCCGCTGCATGGAAAGCAGTGGGGCAAGCATCCAAGAATGAAAGCAGTCTTGTTTTTTCCTTGCTGTTGTTTTTCATTGGACAATGCCTCCCCTACTCTTCCATCTTTGCCATAAGGGATTTTGCCGTCACGCCTTTCAGCATGCCGATCTTGCCTGTAATGGAACTGATGACATCTGTCGGCGCATCCAATGCCACGCTTATGACGGCAATGTCCCTCTTGGCGTATGGCAGACCCATCCTGCCAATGATGTATTCACCGTATG
>JAFSTJ010000409.1 GCA_017450525.1 Victivallales bacterium
ATTGCAGCCAATTTTGGAACCACTGTCAATGACAGGGGCTTTGATTTATTTTCAAAGGGCTTGTGGATAATATGGGGCAGGACCAACCTAGGCATGAGGTCGCTGCGCTATTTCATGGTGCTGGCAACTCTGCTTGTAAGTGTATTCTGTGTGTCACTCAGAAAAACGAGCAAAAATGAGACAGCTCCTAGCGAAATTGAGACAACTCCTAGCGAAATTGAGACAACTCCTCAGGAGGATTGAAAATGGCAACTGAACTTATCACTGCGCTGGATTTCCCTGATGTGGAAGGCGCTATGGCATTGGTGGACAGAATCGGCGAGGCTGGCGTATGGTACAAGGTGGGCAAGCAGCTCTTCACAGCCTGCGGCCCAAGGGTTGTGGAACAACTGAAGCAGAGAGGTAAGAAAGTGTTTCTTGACCTGAAGTACCACGATATTCCTAATACAGTGGCACAGGCTGTCGCCTCCGCTGCCAGAATCGGCGCGGATATGTGCAATGTACATGCTTTGGGCGGTCCTGCCATGCTATCAGCTGCCGCCGAGGCCGCTGAAAAGGCAAGGATACTGCTTACGGCTGTCACAGTGCTGACCAGCATGGACGCTGGTGAATTGGCCGCAGTGGGCATTGAAAGGAGCCCAGAGGAACAAGTGCTGCGCCTGGCAAGGTTGGCGCAGGCCAATGGAGTGGCAGGCGTGGTATGCTCGTCCTTGGAGTTGGATGCCATACGTAGTGCCTGCGGCAGGGACTTCGTTACAGTTGTGCCGGGAATACGCCCTGCCGACAGCTCTGCCGATGACCAGAAGCGCATCATGACACCGCGACAGGCTGCGCAGCGTGGCGCGGATTTCATTGTGGTGGGCAGGCCTATTACAAAGGCCGCAGATCCTGCCTCCGCAGCCGTTGCTATCTTAAATGAATTGCAGTAATTGTTCATTATTATTGCAAAATATTTGCATCAACGGTAAATATTATCAAAAGATGTAAAATATTTTTCGTGTTTTTTCGTTTCTTGTTTGACTTGAGTTTATGGGAAGTGAGGAAAACATAGAGGATAGTGAGCTAATAAGGCGTTTCAAGGCAAAGGACGAGAGTGCTTTCAATGCCTTATATGCAAAATACCGTCTTCCGCTGTTTGGCTACATCCACAAGCTGCTGCCCAATACCTGCAATGCCACGATTGACGACTACTTCCAGCAGGTATGGATCAAGGTGGTGGCTGGGATTGACGGCTACAATGACAACCAGAAGTTTTTCGCATGGATATGCCGCATAGCCCATAATCTCGTCATAGATGCATACAGGCGTAATGCAGGTAGGCAATATGTGGAGATTGTGGACAACATACAGGGCGATGTGGGAGTTGGGCAACTTGAGGAACGGCTGGCAAAGGAAAAAATGATGGATGCCATTGACCAGTGCATTGCACAGTTGCCTTCCCAGCAGCGTGAGGTAGTGGAGTTCAGGCGCACTGGACTTAGCTTCAAGGAGATTGCGGACAAGCAGAGCGCCACCCTCAACACCGTGTTGGGCAGGATGCACTATGCGGTATCGAGGATCAGGGAGATGCTCAAGAGTTTTGAGGAACAGGAGTGACGATTATGGATTGCAAGGAAGTTGAACAGCAGATTGTTTCAGGTCGGGAATTGACGCATGAAGCCCAGTCGCATCTGCTTCATTGCAGGGATTGCCAGGACTTTTCCATGCTATGCCTTTTGGCGGAGAAGCGGGAGGGGGCTCCTTCCGCGGAGAGCGATGCCAAATGTCTTGGGCTTCTCCGTATGCATGAGCGCCTTACCCCTGTTGCCAGCAGGCGCGGGCGTCTTTTTGCCTCCATTGCGGCAGCATTGCTTGTTATTTGCGGTGTTTTGACCATGCTTGAATTGCAGAAGGAAGATGCGGCTGAACCACAGGTCGCGGCGGTCTCGCACCGCGAAGTACGCTATGATGACGATTGGTTGCTGCTGGCGGACAGCGATTTGGAGAAGCTGGAGCTTAGCAAGGAGGATGACAAGGCCCCCTTCAAGGAGCTATATGCCGAGATCGCCTCTATGGAAATGGACTTTTACGACCTTTTCTAAAGGAAGGAGTTTGAGTATATGAAATGGTTTTGTTGCTTGCTTTTGATTATGACGCTGTCTGTAGTGTCTTATGCCCAGGCGCATGGCGAGGAAAAACATGGGCCGCGTGCTGAAAAGTTCAAGGAGGGCGAGCATCGCAAGCCCATGAGGTGGGGCGGTGGCCCTTCTCCTGATATCTTTGTGTTCATGAGCAAACTCAAGAAGGAGAATCCCGAAGAATTCGCCCGTCTCAACCAACTGCGCAAGACCGATTTCAAGGCCTTCATTACGGAGATGAAACAGCGCCTGCCCAAGCGACCTGACTTCAACAAGATTGGAGAGTTGAAGAAGCAGGAAAGGGAGCTTGCCAAGAAAATCATGGAAACAGAGGATGCTGCGGAAAAGGAGAAGCTCACTGCAGAACTGAAGCAGAAAATCAAGGAAGACTTTGATGTAATGCTGAAAGAGGCAGAGGCACGGCTTGAGATGATGATGCAGCGCGTTACTGCTATTAGGGAGAACGAAGAGCAGTTCTGCAAGGACAAACTAGAATTCCTGTTGCGTGATACTAACAAGGACAGGCCTCAGGAAAAACAAAAAACAGAGTAACATCATGGCAAAAGAGTGAGCGCCGCTTTGCGCTCGCATTTAGACCACAGGGACAATTTCCCTGTGGTCTTTTTGTACCATGTCCCCTTGTGCTAAAATTGTCCACAGACCAATTGCACAGGTGGAAAAATCTGCCATTTCCTCTTGCGGAAACGTAATAGTTTGTTAGAATTTATAATGAATTATTAATGCATTATGTAATACAAACTTGGAGAGAGGCATGAAAAAGAGTTTCACACTGATTGAATTGTTGGTTGTCATCGCAATTATCGCCATACTTGCGGCCATGTTGCTGCCTGCGCTGGCGGCCGCCAGGAACAAGGCGCGTACCATCACATGCTCCAGCAATCTGAAGCAGATCGGTCTGGCGAGCGCAATGTATTCCAGCGACCAGGATGACTTCATCTGCGGCTATGAGATGAATCTGGGCAAGGCTCAGAAGAACCGCTGGGTTGTGCGTTTGGCACCATACACAAGCACAGTTGAGCCCTGGTGCTGCCCAGCGTCACCACAATACTCAGGCAATGGAACCTATACCATGGCAAGCGTCAAGAAGGCGGCTGTTAGTGCAGACATTCAGACTTGCCACAATAACATAAGTTCCGCGCTGTGGCGCTTGCAGGGCATAGGCATCAATATCACTGGTGGTGACAGCAAGACCTACTACTACGATGTGAATACCCAGGCCTTCCAGTTCAGTAGGCAGAAGACTTTGACCTTGAAGAATCCAGGTACAATGGCCTATGCGGCGGACACTACAGGGAGTTCTGAAGTGCCAGGTGCCAATGCGGAACTTGCAAGCAACAATCAGTCAATGTATCTGGGTTTTATCAATCAACTATATCCTAAGGCAGGAATCTCATTGCGTGCCGTGCATGGCAAACTTGACCAGGTGAATATGCTTATGACTGATGGTCATGTCGAGACATTCGGGGTCAATACTATACGGTACATGAATACGAACTATTCCAATTACTTCACAAACAAAATCATGCCTGCTAACGTACAGGCGACGGATTGAGCATTATACTCAAGTACCCTGTGTTAAAAATATAGCGAGGGCGATATGCGGCGTGTTTCTTTGTTTTCGTTTGTATTGGCAATATTTGCATTAATCAGCGTCGCATACGCCGTTGAATTGCGTCTGGAGCCAGGTGCGTCCGTGTCAGGCGGCACATACGACTTTTCCGTGAAGGGGGCTTGTGCGACTGTCCAGGGAAGCGAGGCAATGAACGCTGGCGAGCGCGGCATTACGATAAGCGCCGCAGTCAAGTTTCGCTCCACGCCGAAGATCGAGGGCAGGGGGCTTGACGAGAACAAGGCCATTATCTACAATATGGATGTCATCGCCTCCAAGGGCGACGCATTCGTCTTTGCACGCAGGGCGGATGCCTGGGTGAACCAGATGTATCTTAACTTCAAGGATGGCGGCGAGTGGAAGGTGCCGCTGAAACTTGGGGGAAAGGCGCATAAGCTTGGCACCTGGGCGATATGGACTGTTACCATGCTGCCGCAGATAGATGTGGCGCAGGGCAGACGCCAGACCACTGTCAAGTTCTATATGAACGGTGAGTTGGTGCACCTTCAGGAGGTGCAGGGTGTTCCCGCTTTGAATCAGCAGCCGATTATCATTGGCAAGGGTCTTGGCATAAAGGACGAGGAATGGGGCTTCAAGGGCAGTCTTGCCGAACTTGAAATCGTGCCGAAGGCACTGGAAGAGGAAGAAGTGCAGGAACTTGTTTCCAAGTCCAAGCTGGTGAAGTTGTCCTTCCGCCAGGCGCACAGGCTTTCGCCTGAATGTCAGAATGCCTTTGCAAAGTTGGAGAAAAGCGCCTCCGAAACTGGCAAATGGATGCTTGATGCATTGAAGAAGGCCGTCGTCAATGGTCTGCCCGAAAGTCAGGCACTGGAATTGCTGAAGTCGAATGAGAAGGTATTTGCCGAGAAGGATGCCGCAAAGATTGCAAAGAGGCTGGGGCAGGGCAGCAAGCCATTGGAAAACGGCGATTTGCGCAAGATGCCAAAGGCAAGCCTCGAAAAACTAATCTCGCCTGCTATGGGAAAAAGTGCCTTGCGCCTGTTCAGCACTGGAAAATGGGACGTATTGGTGCTGGAAGGCGAGGGTATAGGAACCTCGCCGTTGCTGGGCATACGCGAGCATTGCAGCAATTCCCTTTGCCGTGAGTTGCTTGGAAACGAGCCATTGACTTGGAAGCTGGAAGTGCCTGAAGGCAAGAAGCTCAAGGCAATTTCCCAATACGAATATACGTGGCGTTGCCTTCCAGTGAAGAGTGACAAAGGGGCAGCCGCATGGCTTGCATATTGGAAAATGCCTGACAAGCGCATGGTGTACATGAACATGGCGTTCAGCGGTGATACTGCTGATTTGTCCCTGGATGCAATCGGTTTTGAGAAGGAGAAGCTACCTGTTAATGTGGTGTTCCCCATATTGCAGTTTGCGCATAAGAATGTGGGGACGGACTACCTGGTGCATCCGCAGCAGGGCGGCGTCAATATACCCAATCCACTGTTGACGGAACTTCCTCAGGGTAGCTGGTATCCCAGCGGGCATCTTTCAATGCAGTTCGGCGCATACTACGATGATGCATCGGGCATCTATTTCTCGCCTGAAAACAGCGCATACGGCATACACCGCTATGCGCCAAGGGGCAGGAAGGGCAACCTTATGGTGCAGTGGACCTTCCCACAGGCGCAGCATAGCGATGTGCCATTCTATGCCCATGTCAAGTTGCGTTCATTCCAGGGCGACTGGTTCGATGCGGCGCAGGTTTACAAGAAGCATTTTGCGCTTGCCAACATCAAGCCCCGCAAGAGGCAGCCATGGTTTGAGGAGAACTGCTTCTGGCTGAGCCATTGGACCTACAATGAGAAGGAACTGAAGAAAATGCCGAGCCTTATGGCTGGCATACGCAAGTTCATGGACATGCCAATGTCGGTGCATTGGTATCGCTGGGTGGACAATGGCAAGGGCGGCTGGCCCCATTTCAATCCAAAGGACGGCGTGAAAGAAGCAAACGAGAAAATGCTGAAGGACGGCGTTTTCACCACTGCGTATATCGACACGCGTCTCTGGGCTGAATTGGACGGACCTGGGTACAAGAGCGACTGGGAGTATAGCACCAAGGGCAAGCCTAGCGCGGCGGTGAACTGGGATGGCAGCGTGAACAAGGAACGCTATCGCGAGGCCTGCGAGGACGTGGTAATGTGCCCGAATGCAAAGGTGTGGCAGGAGACAATGGCGGAATCCTGCCTGAATGTGGCGAAGGCTGGCTTCATGGGCATATACCACGACCAGGTTGGGGCATCCCGTCCATTCCCCTGTTATCCTGGCAATGTGGAATGGCACAATCACCTGCCTGGCGATCTCCATGCCTGGGCCAGAGGCTACTATGAGATGTTTGCCCGCATCAACAATGAACTTGGACAATTCCCCGATGTAGTTCATACCACGGAGGATGCAAATGACGCGTACATTAATCAGTTTGACGCGTTTCTGCCCTGGCGCTGGGTACAGCAGAACCAGGTACCGCTGTTTGCCTCTGTGTATGCGGGGCATACCCATTTCATGGGGCGTGTCTATGACAATTCAGGCAAGGGTACATACTTGTCCCATTTTGTGAAGTCAGGCACACAATTGGTGAATGGCGAGCAGATAGGCTGGTTTACTTACGCGTATTTGAGGCGTCCTGCCTTCGCCTTGTATGTCAAGCGTCTTTGCCACACCAGGAAGATGCTGCTTGGCTATATGAACGGCGGGGACATGGAGCATCCCGTGCGCTACAAAGAAGCACCAGTACAGCAGACCACGCTCTGGGGGCAGGGAAGCGGCAAACCCGCCAATGTCACGCTGCCCGCGATATTGAGCTGCACATGGAGGGCGCGGGACGACAAGGCCGTGGTGATTTTCCTGAACACGGCAGAGACCACGCAGAAGGCGGTGCCTATTGTGCCAGTAAAGGGGACATGGTATTCCTGCAAGGCGGACGGCTCGTGCACGATGCTCAAGCCAGGTGCTGTGCCTATGGAGATTGCTTCGCAGAGGCTTGAAATCTGGAGCAACGACGCCAACGAGGCAAAGCGTTTTGCTGAGGAATTGAAGCGCTTTGAAACTTTTGACTTTGCAGAATTAGGCAGCCATTTCGGCATTCTGGCGCCTGGTGCTTCTCCTGCGAAGGAAGGCTTTGATGAAACGGAGGACGCAAAGGCACGCACTGGCAAGGGCTGCCTGGAACTCAAGGGCGATGCTTCAAAGACCATAAACCACAAATTGACTTTGCTGCTGGAGCCAAGCACACGCTATAGGGTATCCCTCTGGTTGCGGAAAGAGGGCGCTTCCACCTGTCGCGTCTCCGTGTCCAACTACAATAAGAACAACAAGTTGAAGCACTACTTCTACAAGGAGGCCAAGGTGCCTGCGGATGATGCCTGGCATCAGTTCAGCAATGAGTTCACCACCGATGAGGAACTGCATAATGTAGGGCTTTATATTCACAACGTGAAGTCCCAGGGCACTGTCTATTGCGATGACATAGTCATTG
>JAFSTJ010000032.1 GCA_017450525.1 Victivallales bacterium
CATGTAGTTCATCACTGCCAGGAAACAGCCCAGAACAATGAATGCGCCTGCTGGTTGCTTCAAAATAATAAATGAGGTGCGGTCTCCCATAAGTTGCATCTCGAACAAAGTTCCTTCAGCCAGGAATTCGCGCACGGCGCCCAGCGCCATCAAAGCCAGTGTGAAACCACATCCCATGCCAATGCCGTCCAAAAGCGAGGCGAGCACGCCATTTTTCGATGCAAATGCCTCGGCTCTGCCCAGCACAATGCAGTTCACCACGATAAGCGGGATGTATATGCCCAATGTCTTGTTGAGTTCAGCTGGCGCGTATGCCTTCATGAGTAACTCAATTATGGTGACAAACACGGCAATCACCACGATGAAGCAGGGGATGCGCACCTTGTCAGGTATGAGTTTATGTAGCAGCGAAATGCAAATGTTGCTGCCAGCCAAAACGAATGTGGTGGCAATGCACATGCCAAGCGCGTTCTTCGCGCTGCCTGAGACAGCCAGCGTGGGGCACATGCCCAGCATCAAAACAAGAACTGGATTCTCCTTCCAGAGCCCTTTGGAAAAATCTTTGAAAATGGACATTTGATATCACCTCTTCACAATACTGGGAAATGCGTCAGCCACCTTGTTGACTGCGTTGTACACGGCATTGCTGCTGTATGTGGCGCCTGAAATGGGATGCACTCCAGATGATTTGATCGGGACATTGGAACCCAGCTTGCTGGTATCCTTGCCAATAAAACTGTCAAGATACTTATTCGGCGGCGTACCAGCCTCCTCCTTTTTGCCGCAGATGAACTTCCAGAAGGACTTTGGTGCCTTGCGGTCCGTAGCCTTTGTGCCCACGCCAGGTGTCTCGCCGTGGGCTGTCACCATGATGCCAGTAACCTTGCCTTCTAGGGAAAGCCCCACCATAACCTTGACATTTCCGTTAAAGCCACCTGTGCCTACAGCCTCCGCTGCGTATGCAATCAGTTTGCCTGAAGCATCCTTTCCGCAGAAGAACACCACGTTTTCAAGCCCTTCAGTCGCCATCTTCTCCATGGCAACAGCCTCTTGAGGCATAACGAGCTTGAGGTTTTCCTGAAGGGCCTTTTGCTCTGCCGCGGCGCATGGCGCCTCCACCTTGTTGTGCACATATACCAGAGCCGCACCGCAAAACAGGCAAATCAGCCCCAGGCTCGCAATCAGTTTCAACGTATCTTTCATGCTTTCTTGACCTCCTTTGCCGCAGTCCTCATGCCAAAGGGTTTGCCCGCAGTGAGTCTGTCGATAAGCGGTGTCAATGCGTTCATAAGGAGAATACTATATGTGACGCCTTCTGGATAACTACCCCAAAGGCGCACCACAGCGGTTATCACACCGCAGCCAACAGCGAAAATAACGGAGCCAGTGCGGTTCACTGGCGTCGTGACCATGTCAGTCGCCATAAATACCGCCGCGAATGCCAGACCGCCAGTCATAATATGCATGGTCAGCGGCGCAAAACGCGGGTCGTTTGGTGCAACTGCGTGTGCAATGCCCGTTATGAGTGCCACCGTGCCAATGTAGCATACAGGCACTTGCCAGCGTATAATACGGCGTGCAATCAGGAAAATGCCGCCGATGAGTATCGCAAAGAAACTGGTCTCGCCCAGGGAGCCAGGAATCCTGCCCCAGAACATGTCCGCATAACTGAACGCGCCCCCCTTTGCAAGGCATTCCATCCAGTTCATGCTCAAAGGCGTTGCGCTGGTGACTGCCTCCGCCCCAGTGGCCCATACGCTTACACTCTTGACTGGCAAAATGAAGGTGTTCATTATTCCAGGCACACCCAGCAGCAATATCAGGCGCCCCACCATGGCGGGATTGAATGGATTGTAGCCCAGGCCGCCATAAACCATCTTGCCCAGCCCCATTGCAAATATGGACGCCACCACACAGCACCATATCGGTGAGGTTGGAGGCAAGTTCATGGCCAGTATCAGCCCTGTCAGAGCGGCACTGCAATCCCCTATCGTGGAACGCTGCCTCATCATGGCGTTGGCAATAGCCTCCACCGCCACGCAGGAGGCCGTAGTGACAAGCATAATCCACAAGGCACGCCATCCAAAATAATACACCGAGGCAATCGCACACGGCATCAGCGCTAGAATGACGCTCAGCATAATGCCGCGTATGGAAGTATCACTGTGCACGTGGGGGGAACTGCTTACCACCAGCCTGCTCAAGTCAGGCATCCTCACGCCTTGCACTTCTGTATTCTGCTCTGCCATAATCTATCGCTTTCTCTATTGTGATTTACTTCGCCGCCGCTTCCGCCTTGGCTGCTTCAGCAGCAGCTGCTTTTGCCGCCGCAGCCGCCTTTGCCGCCTTGATCTTCGCCATTACAACGCCCTTGGCACGGCGCATGTTCTGGACGAGCGGTCGATGCGCAGGGCAGCCAAATGAACAGCAGCCGCACTCCAGGCAATCCACCACGTGCCATTTTTCCGCCAACTCAAAGCGCTCGTTCTCAATCTGAACGCTGAGAATGCCTGGCATAAGTCCCATGGGGCAATTGTCATTGCATGTACCGCAATGCAGGCATGGATTTGGCTCGTACTGGATTATATCATCCTCGCCTAACAACAGAATGCCCGATGTACTCTTCATGATGGGTATGTCCAGCGAATACACGGAGAAGCCCATCATCGGTCCACCAGAAATTATTTTCACGGGGTCATACTTTACCCCGCCAGCAAGTTGAATGGCATCGCTATATCTGGTACCCACACGAAACATCCAATTGCCAGGATGCACCACTGGCTTGCCTGTGACAGTGGTGACACGCTCGTACAGTGGTATGCCATGGCACACTGCACGCCCGATTGCGCCGACAGTGCCCACGTTGGTGACAACGCAGCCCACGTCCATCGGCAGGCCGCCAGAAGGCACCTTGCGCCCTGTCACCGCATAGATCAACTGCTTCTCGGAACCCTGCGGGTACATTACCGACAACTGGTGACACTCGATGCCGTACTTCGCAGCCTCGACGCTCATAAGTTCCACTGCATCTGGCTTGTTCGCCTCAATCGCCAATATTATGCGCTTGACGCCAAGTATGGTGCCACATACCCTGATGCCAGCGATGATGTTCTCATGCTGCTCCAGCATAAGGCGGTGGTCCGCTGTAAGGCAGGGTTCGCACTCAACGCCATTTAATATCAGCACATCAACTGGCTTGTTGGGAGAAAGTTTCACAGCGGTTGGGAATGCCGCGCCGCCCATGCCAACGATACCCGCGTCCACAACGCGCTTCTTCAGCACGGCGGGTGCAGTATTCACAGGATCCAATATGGGCATCGGCTCAATGGGCGTATCCTCGCCATCGCTCTCTATCAGCACGGCAGGAATCTGGCTGCCGTTCACAGCCAGGCATGTGGTCAACGCCTTCACCACGCCGCTGGTTGGAGAGGCAATGGAGGCGGACACAAAGCCGCCAGGCTCCCCAATCTTCTGCCCTCTCAGCACCTTATCCCCTTCCTTTACCAATGGCGTTGCAGGAGCACCGATATGCTGCTGCAAAGGCACCATGTAGCTCTCCAGCAGAGGTGCCGTCTCAATGGGGGAAGTGCTGGTTACCTTGCCCTCCAAGGGATGAACTCCCCCGTAAAACCTAAGATGCTTTGTAATTTCCATAAGAACGAGTATTTGCTATTGTGCAATCAATTTGTGGGGTCGATTTTACGGAAGCAATGCGTCGGGCATGCCGCCTTTTCAGCGGTTTCGGCATTGGGTGGATTTTCCAGATTCACACTTGCCAGGAAGCCGTTGAACGTCATCTGGCCTGGCTGTGCCGCCTTGCCGCACTTGTGGCATCCGATGCAGGCAGCCTTGCATTGCTTCATCTTGATTTTGCCCGCCAACGGCGAACTGCAGAACACCGCCACCTCCAAGGTGCGAGGCACCAATTTCACTATGCCGCGAGGACAGGCAGAAATGCACTTGCCACAACCGACGCACAATTCTGGATGCACCTTCGCCAGGCGCTTTTCAGTGATTTCTATTGCGCCATGAGGACAGGCTCGTGCGCAGGTGCCCATACCAAGGCAGCCATATGAGCATGATTTGCTGGCACCTGCCACAAGCAATGCATTGCGGCAGTCGTTAACGCCGTTGTACATGGCATTCTTTGTGGCAATGCCATCTTCCCCACTGCAAAGGACCACAGCCATCATGGGCTCCACCTCATCGGCTTCCTCGCCTAGAATAGCGGCTAACTTCTTCACATTGTCGGCGGACATTGAGGGGCAGTGACCTGGCTTCGCCTGGCCGCTGAGCAATGCGTTCAAATAGTCATTGCATCCTGCATAACCGCAGCCACCGCAGTTGGCGCCTGGCATCAATGGTCCAATCGCCTCCGCCCTTGGATCTGGCTTCGCACCAAAATACTTCACAATTATGCCAATGGCAAACGCCATCAATACGCCTGTGACCGTGAGAACTATGACTGGTACCATATTTTATTCCTTAAAAATTATGCATAATGATATTTCAGCGTCAGCCGCCAAGTCCCGCAAAACCAGTGAACGCCATGGCAATGATGCTGGCGGTAAGAAGTGCAATTGCAGGCCCCTTAAATGGTTCGGGAATTCTCGCTAGTTCCAATTTCTCGCGCACACTGGCAAACAATACCAATGCCAATGCAAAGCCAACGGCTGAAGCAAAGCAGAACACGGTGGACTTGATCAGGCTATACCCTTCATCGGCGCATATAATCGCGGAGCCCAGCACCGCGCAGTTGGTGGTAATCAAGGGCAGGAATATGCCAAGTGCCTTATACAATGGAGGTGAAAGACGCTGAAGCAAAACCTCCACTATCTGAACCAGTGATGCAATCACCAGAATGAAGACAATCGTACGCAAATAAGCAAGATTCAAGGGCACAAGCACAAAATGCTGTATGATGGCCGTAACCAGACCAGACAATGTCATTACAAATATGACAGCGCCGCCCATGCCCAAGGCCGTATCCATCTTCTTGGAGACGCCCAGAAACGGGCAAATGCCCAAAATGCGGCTCAAAACAAAGTTGTTTACAAGGATGGCGCCTATAATCAACGATATATATTCACGTAACACGAATGCTCTCCATTATGCTTATTCTTAACACAAAACATTGAGCGGCGAATTTAACCCATACGCCCAACTTTGTCAATAGGGGCAAGAGTAATATGTTCGCTGTTACATAATGGGGCATATAATAGGCCATTCCCCGTCGCTGGCGTTTGTCGTTTGGAAGTCCAGCGTCTTGATGCGCGGCAATTTGGCCGCGCAAATACATCATCCCTTGCGAGCGGCAATCTGGTCTGCTGTTACAGCGAAGATAATTATGAAGCCGATAACGATGAGTTGCAAGTTCGTTGATACGCCCAGCAATGTCAAGCCATTGCGCAGGAAACTTATCAGCAGAGTGCCTATGAGAGTGCCCGTCATATTGCCGCGCCCGCCAGATGGAGGGCAGCCACCGATGATTACTGCCGCCACCACATCCAGTTCCATGGACAGACCAGCGGAGGGCTGCGCCGAACTGGAACGGCTGCTGTAAATCATCGCAGCCAGACCTGTCAGCGCCCCCATCAGCATATACACATATACCAATATGCGCTGTACGTTAATTCCAGAGTGGAATGCAGTTGATGGATTAGAGCCAATTGCATATACATAGCGCCCGAAACTGGTGCGTTTCAGCAAAAAGCCGCATCCCAGTAGGACGATTGCGAATATCCAAATTGAGGATGGGATGCCCAGCACAGTGCCCGTGTCAAGCCAGGTATATTTGGAGATGGCGAATGGCTTGCCATCATTGAGCACGTAAGACACGCCGCGGAATATGCTCATGGAACCAAGGGTGACAATGAACGGTGCCAGTTTCAGCCTGGTTATGCAAAGCCCATTGAACAAGCCGCACAGCCCGCCTATAACAATTGCCGCCAATGTGCCGACCAACATGGGCGCCAGCGTCATATCCACGTATGTCCCCGAGCAAATGCCAGTCCACGAACCACCGCCAAGCAGCAGCATCACAATCGAGCCCAGCATTCCGCTCATGGCGAGAAGCGAACCCACCGACAAGTCGATGCCCGATGTTATGATGACAAATGTCATGCCAGCCGCCATGATGCCATTGGCGGTGGAGCGTGTCAGCACATTGGAGAGATTGTTCACGCTAAGGAATGTGTCTGGAACCAGAAATGTCCACAGCGAGAAAATGAAAATCAAAGAGCTGAATGGCAAAAGATGCTTTGCAAACCTGTTCATTATGACTATATCTCCCTTAAATTGCTGCGAACTTCATTATTTCTTCCTGAGTGGTGCCCTGCCCTGGCAGTTCCTTGACCATCCTGCCGTCTTTCATCACCAGAATCCTGTCACACATTCCCAAAATCTCTGGCAGTTCAGAGGAAATCATGAGGATTGCCTTTCCTGCCTCGGCCAGGCTGTTCAATATCGTGTAGATTTCCTTTTTGGCGGCCACGTCCACGCCGCGTGTGGGCTCATCCAGAATCAACACCTTGCTTTCAGCCATGAGCCAACGGGCCAGCAGCAGTTTCTGCTGGTTGC
>JAFSTJ010000410.1 GCA_017450525.1 Victivallales bacterium
CATCGTCTTCAAGTTTCAGGCCTTTAGGCTTCTTCTGAGTTTTCTTTGCATCAAAGACACCGGCCTCCACGTCATAGAAACGCGTCTCCAGTTCATTCATAGGATTCGATGGATGGTTGATAACGACCGCAGTTCCGTCAATCTTCATTTTTGCGCCAGTCACCAGGCAGACATATTTAAGAATGTCACTTAGTTTTGCATTGGTCATTTCCATTGTGACAGTTGATTCCTCCAGACTGTCCGCAATCACAGGTTCCTGTGTCTTGGCTGCAGAGCCGCCCAGATCCTCGGCAAAGTCATCACCGCCACCAGCGCCACCGCCACCAGCGCCACCGCCGTCATTGCCAAAGTCGCCAGTGAAGTCATTTTCAGCTTGGGCATTCTCCGCAACGGCATTTGCCTGGGCAATCGCACTGCCCAATGGCTTGAGATTCCAAATCATATTGACACCCTCGTTGTCAGGGTCATATTGAACACTTTGATTGCGGAGTTTTCGAAGCACATCTGGAAGAGGTTCGGCATTGAATTTCACATCAGGAAATACGATTGATTCCAATTTTCCTTCCAGATTGATTGCCATGCCCCCCTTGGCAATTGCCTTTACGCTGGCTTCAGCGCCTGCGCCAGCCAGCAATGGAGTCACTGGCTCGGACCATTTCCAGCGGACCTCAGCCATACGCTCAAGAAGAGTAGTCTTCAGTTTTTCATCAGCCGCCTTTTCCTGGGCCTTGTTTACGCGTGCCAGGTAGCGTATTGCAGAGAGGTTTGTTGGGTCGCTGAGCAGAACCTGCTCGAACATGTCGCGGGCATCACCGAAACGGGCGTTCTGCAAAAGGACACGACCTTTTTCAAGCTTTATCCTGACCTGCAGATCATCCTCCGCCTTGTCCTGGATGATTTCGCTCACCTTGGTTTCGTCTGCAAAGCGAATCTCCTGCCTCTTCATTTCCATCTGTCTTCTGAGCTTGGCTATGCGGTCCTTGTCCGCCGTGGAGATTTTGGAATATTTCATCGCCTCATCGAGCTTTTCCCCCGCCTCATCTGTCTTATTCTCATTCGCGTTGTGAATCGCTTCGTCAATCAGTCGTTTCGCCCAGCGGATGTTCATGGACATTTTACGCTTTTCAATCTCATCCTGCAATTTAAGGACATTCTTTGAGAATCCCACTTCGGAAGATGCACCTTTGGCCTTCTCAAGTTCAGCCATGGCCTTTTCGTAATTCTTCGTCGCCTCCGCGAAATCGCCATTCAATTCAAAACTGGAGTTTGCATTGTCATAAAAGCCTTTGGCGCGCTCGTATGCTTCCTGCCTGAGCAAGCTAGCCTTCTGGTCCATCTCCGTGGCATGAACCTCTTTGACTTCAGCAGCATCCTTCTCTGCCTCCTGACCAAATGAAACGCCTTCACTGAAAAATGCGGCAACTACACATAAGACGGCACAAAGACCAGTGCTCCTGAACATTGTTACTTTTTTCTGCTTAACTACCATTTGCTCTTCTCCTTGGAAGAAAGGCGTCTTACCTCCTTGTCGAATGATAACAGGCGCCTTTCCTTTTGGAATATTATTTCTTCAATTCAATTTCCTTCAAATGGGTTTCCCTACCTGCGTCATGGTCTTGGCGGTCTCCGCCTGCTAGGCCGTGGCTCGCCGTCAAGTCCAGGACCAGGCATGTCCCCTTCCATCATGTCTCCGCGATTATTCTCTTCAAGAATAAAATCCTTGTCATTCTTATCATCAAACGCAGGAATGTCAAAAGTCTGGCCTGCCTCGCCTCCCTTGCCGGAAAGCTTCGCGACCTGGCATGTCTTGCTGGCCGCATCTATCTTAATCAATCTGTAGTATTCAACAACCAAGTTGTCGCCACCGCCACGTTCGCCGCCACGCGCAGCGCCAGTCTCTGTATCGCCCTGGCGGCCTGCACCCCGCTGCTTGCGAAGGATGAATTCCTGCCCATCCTGGCATACCACACGCATCTGCCGACCAAAACGAATAACATCTGATTTGCGCCGCGACCTAAGATTAATAAATGCTACAGTGGATTTCTTTTGCTTCACGTTTTCGTTAAGCTTCAAGGTGTATTCCTCGGGTTCCGCACCCTCAGTCACAACCACGGCGAAAGGAATGGCCGCATCCCCTTCGCCCTCAAAGCCAGCTGATGTAACCTTGAATTTGTTAAGCACGGTCTCGCCGACACGAACTGTAAATCTTCTTTGCCGCCTGGTTCTTGGATCAAAGCCCTTGAAGGCTACGTCCCATTTGTTCATGTCATCGCTGCGGTTCTTGTCCACATCGACCAATGTAATGCCAAGGGGAAGATTGAAAACATTTTGTACACGCAACAGCAATGCAAGTGGCGGAAAGTCTGAATTGTCATCTGGATTCGTGCCAGCCTTTATCTCCTCGATATTGAGGAAACCGTCATTATCCTGATCCATTGTGGCGTCCCTTGGATCCCTGTAGTTGAGGAATGCGAACTTCTGCTCCATCAGATCTGGTATGCCATCGCCATCTGTATCCTCGTCCTTGCCAGTGCCCTTTGAGATTTCAGGTTGCTTTGTATTGCAGAATGGGCAAACATCTGAACTCAACAATAGCATGCGCTTGCATTCAGGATTAACGCATATAATCAGCTTTCCTGCCTCAAGCATTGATCCTTTTCCGCTATGTTCTGTCTCCGCACCCAATATTGCGCAGTTTTTGCGGGGGTCATTGAAATAGCGTTCCAAGTTATAATTGGTGGTATCCATGGAGTCGACCAGCTTTCCACCCTCAACATTCTTTTTTGCTTTCTGGAGGTTTTCTCCCAATTCATTGCTTGTCTTTGTGGCAGAGAGTGCCACAAAAGCAATACCTACAAGAAGCAGCATCAAGCAGAACGCCAATATCAGCTTTTCATAATGTTTTGCAAAAAAGTCCAATTTTTGTTCTCCTTATTCTTCTTCTGCCTTTTTCTCGTCAGGGATTTCATACTTTGGTTCAATCAAATCAAAGCGTAGTATCCAGGTTGATTCCTTCTTGTCATAGACAAGCAGTTCCTGGCGTTTCATAGGCACATCCACCAATCCTTCAGCCTTTGACCGTGTAGACTGCTCCCTATTTTCAGTCCTTGACCTTCTGTCACGGCCACGGCCGCCTTCCATTTCGTCAAGTTTGTTCATTCGTAAATTGCCACTCCTGGATGAGGAGGAGGAAGTCCCCCCCAGGTCTCCGACAACGCCAGTAGACACATCGGGAGCGCTTATTTCGATAGTCCTCAAGAAGAAAAGGAAGTTTTCCTGGTTACTCATTGCGTTCACAAAGTTCTGGCCGTTTTCAAGACTTGCCGTCACCGTGATTTCAATTGGAGTAATGGTATAATCCGCCTCTTCTTGAACCCTTAGGTTCATTGGTCTTCTGATATCTACTATTGAGGTCACCTTGCTTTCAATGGCCACCTTCACGACCTCCTTGATTATGGTCAGCTGCCTGAAAATCAGGGGCAGATCTTCCTTTGTGGGGAGAGTTGCAGACTTGGCAATGCTGTCAAATGAGAAATACTCCACCTTTCCATCCCAGATGATTTCCTTATCATCCAATTGCTTCTGCATCTGGAGAATAGCCTCTTTAAGTTCACGTAGGGCGCTTGCTCCATCTCCAGGAACCTTGTAATTCAGCTTGAAGCGTTGCATCAATGTCTTATGAACTGAACTAAGGCCAGCGCTTGTTACCTGGGAATTCTTTTTTGCGATATTGACGTTATCCTCTGTAAGCTTAAGCTGTTTCTTGCCAACGCCATCCAGGTAGGTGAGTTTCTTCTCATATTCGCTTTTGCTGGTATTAAGCTCCTCATTCGTGCCGCCGCACTTCAGCACCATAAAGGCTATCAAAGCGAAGCAAACAAGCGATATGGCTATGAAGCCCCAGTTTTTCTTTATCGTTTCCATAGCTTAGTCACCTCGACTTAATTGCCGCGCCCTTGAACTGAAGGTAATCCACTGGCATGCTGAACTTCAGCTGCATCTTGAATGTGGTAAGATTTTGAACCGTACCTGACATTGAATAGTTCTTGATGAGTGTCATGTTCGGTGTAGAATCAAATAGCTGGGACATGCGAAGGGCCGCCTCAAAAGCAGCCGCTGGACTGCCTGCCTTGTTCATCTGCTCGGCCACCAGCTTGTTAGCTATCTCCTGTGGCGTGGCCTTGGATGCACCTTCTTTGTTTTCAGAATCACCACCCTCTGGCTGAGGGAGTGGCTTATCTACCTGGAATGGGAATGTTCCAATGGGACCTAGCGTGAATATTGCATTGTGCTCATCCACTTGCACGCAGCAGCCTTCGATTTCCAGACCGCCAATCTGGGTCACTGTGCCAGCGGTGTCACCGCCGCCACCGCCGCCCAGGTCGCCGCCCAGGTCGCCGCCGAACATATCGCCGCCACCAAACATTGAATCCTCTTCCGAGATACCTGCGGCGGACTTAATTTCAACTGCCTTCACAGGGCCGATGATGGGCTTTATTGAGGTTATCCACAGATTGTCTGGCTTCAAACGGTAGATTTCGTTCAATATCGCAGGCCACTTGGACTGTTGCAGAAGCAGGTTTGCAATTACCTCCATCTTGCCGTTGTTGTCGTTGGCAGTGGATTGTGCAGCCTCGATGCTTTCCAATGTGGGCTTGTTGCGATCTATTATATTCTTAAGATCCTTGTTGCCTTTTTCATAGTTGCGGTGCCTCAACTCCAGACCAAACTCGATGACCAATAGCATGAGAAGCACGATTATAAAGCCAAGGACCATATAGGGCTTCTTCTTGTCAAAATTCTGCTGGCGACGGATATTGGCGGGAATAAGGCTTAGCTCGACAGGACACTGCGTCGCATAGCGGAGGCCAAGGCCAATTGCCTCGCTGAACATGTGGCCCACCTGTGACAGGCGTTCCCTGTCAACTGTAGGCAATATCTTGCAGCACAGGAAAGGATTAAAGTACTCCACAGGCAGCTTCAGC
>JAFSTJ010000411.1 GCA_017450525.1 Victivallales bacterium
GATACCGATTGAGACTAATATAGCGTCAAAAGGCATAAAAAAAGCCCTGAATGCCAAAAAATGGCAAAAACCAGGGCTTTTTGTGCTTAAAACTGGCGGAGAGGGGGGGCGATTTTCCAGTTCGCCAATTGTGCTTGATTTTTAGGCTTTTCAAGCGTTTCTTCCTCAATTATGGCACTTTATAGCACATCGTCCTACTCAATGCGACATGGCCAAAACGGGGAAGATTTGGGGAAAATCCACCCCAAACGGGGAAAAAACGGGGAAGGTTTCGAGCACAAATTCTAACCAATCGGACAGCGGACTTCCCGACATGGGCAGTCCTGTGAACTGACCGACATTTTAATATACAATCCCAAAACAGAAATGATAGTCAATCCTTGACTTTTCATCACTTTTGATTCAAAAGAATGACGAGTTCGTCCACATTGGTTGATGGATTGGCATTTTGAAGCCGATTCTTCCAAGCCATACGTTCCGCTGCTGGCAGTAGTCGCTGGGCATTTCGGATGGCTGTGTCAAGTCTGTCTCTCAGTAAATCGCAGACGCCTTCTGTTGTCTCCGTGTAGCCTGGTATCCTCGCTGGCAAAAGCCTCTCTTTCAGTTCAGTTGGAGTAGTCGGCGTATCGCGATACAAGAAATGCAGAAGATACCAGAGTTCAAAGCACGGATTTGAGAAGCACCAGCGTATCCTGGACTTTTCCGACTTGCCAACTACCCGCAGAAGCTCGTCCTGTGAATTGTCATCGCAGTCGAAGACAAGGCAATAATGGTCATAGCCAGAATACTTCGGAAGACGCATATAGCCAAGTGCCTCATTCAGCAGATGATCCGCATTGCCCCCTCCGAGACCGATGCACGTTACACGCAGTGTCGGCAGATTGAAGCCATCGAAATAGAGCTGTTCGGTTGTCCCCTCCGTGAAGATGCAGAAACTCTCGCGACGCCGCTGGACTGGCCTCCTCACCGACTGCTGCCATGGTTTCTTCTTTGACATTGGTCAGCCCTCCACACTCAGGTTCTTTATGTAGGGTATGCCGCCGAAGCATCCGTGCAGGTAGTCTTTCGTGATGCGCGTGAAATTGCCTCGTATGCCAGTGAAGTCCGCCAATGACGCCAAGTTGGACGAGCTTTCGCTGTCCTTTCCGACAAACCACACCTGGTCATGGCGGAGTGTCGTCTCCGTGAGGATGGATGGCGAATGGGTGGTTGCAATCATTTGGGCATTGGCGGGATTATTGCTGTGGAACATTTCAATCAACTGGCTCACGAGCAGCGGATGCAGGCTTGCGTCCAGTTCATCAATGAAGAGCACCTTGCCGTTCTTCAGTACATCAAGCAGCGACGCCGAGAGCGCGAAAATCTTCTGCGTTCCAGATGATTCGTGGTGGAACATGTCGAAATGATAGGTTTTGTCCGCAATCACGTGCGTCGTGCCGATTCTGGACAATCCATTCTTACCGCCTGACGTTTCCGCTTCGCCAGCCTCGACCTTCTGGATGCCGAGGTCGGCCTTGGATATGAGCCTTGAAATCCTGTCGGCCAGTTCGCTGTTCTTCATGGCTGCGAATGTCGTACCAAGATACTGCTGGTAGGTATGCGCGGAGACAATCAGCAATGTTCTTTCAAACCAGTTCTGCACAGCTTCACATGCTCCACCAGCAAACATCCGAGCGGCTGTAGAGAGGAACAGCGCATTCTTTGGCAGGTTCAGCTTTGTGTCCGAAAGCACCTTCCCCCAAGCTTTCAGCTCGGCAAACTCAGGCGACGAATCCACGAAATCGTTGTTCTCACGGGCGAACATCAGTGTCATGCGCTGCTTCTGTGCATAAAGCCATTCGGATACAATTGCGTCTCGTGTGCATTCAAAGCCGTAGCGGAAGCGGCGTCCGCTGGCAATCAGCTCCAACTCGAAAAACACTGGTTCGCCGAGCGTCTTTTCCGAAAGGGCGAAAGGCTCAAGCAACATGGCAACCTCCCTGTCGCCGACACCACTATGGAGAACAACTGACTGCATCACGGTCAAAGCCTGTATCAGATTGCTCTTCCCGCTTGCATTCGCCCCGTATATGACGGCTGATTTCAAAAGCGACATTCTGAACGGAAGTGCAGGACTGCTAAAACTGTTTTCAGGAAGTTCCTTCGTCTGGCCATGCTTTTCCATCGAGAAGGACACCTTGTCCCTGAACGACCTGTAATTCCCGACTGTAAAGTTGATGAACATTGCTTTTCCTCGAAAAATATCTAATTCTTGTTTTACATTGCCAATAATTTATTACTAATTTTAAAATTTGCAAATTATTTGCGATTTTTTATTTTAGTATTGTTCCAAGGTTGTTTTTCCACCGTCGTTCAATTATAATCACGTATATATTGCTCCTGTGAAAGAGAGATAATCTCGGTCAAAAATCAATTCGTACAAGCCCACCGCCGCGACCTGCGGCGGTGGGCTTTTTGCTTTTCACTCAACCCCTAACCAACAGGAGTAACAAACCATGAAAATCACAGTCCTCAAAACGACAGTCGAGACAGCCCTAGCACCCATCCTGAAGATGGTCGCCAATGCCAAGCTGCCAGCCGACTTCCACCCCGTCCTCACCTTCCAGTCCGACAAGCAGAGCCTTTCGGTTGGATGCTCCCTTCCCGAACAGAAGCTGTCCGTTGTCCTGTCCGATGCCGTCTTCGACGAGAAGAAAGCTTCCTTCGATGTCAATCTGGAGATGTTCCGCAGGATGACTGCCGCCGCCA
>JAFSTJ010000412.1 GCA_017450525.1 Victivallales bacterium
ACGTTCCTTGTCAATGTTGCTGGACAATTCCTGCATGCGGTTGCGCCAGTTGCTGTCCACATCTGCGAAACGCTTGTCCATTGCATCAAGAAGTGATTGGAGTTCCTTGATTTGCTTTTCCTTCTGGGAAAGTTGTTCTTCCAGTCCCATAATGCGTGCTGTCAGCATCTTCTGCTGTTCTGCTACGGCATCCAGGTCCGCCCTGAATGCTGCGATTTCGCGTTTTGACGTATTGTCTGCCTGCTGCCTGTAAACTGGGGCGGCTGCTGGCTGCTCATTGGAGCGGAATGCTGTTGGCTGCGTGTTCAGAACAGGCTCAGTTGAACCAAAGTCTGCACAACCAGCCAGTGCCACTGCGGCAAGAACACCTGAAAATAAGATTTTGATGTTTTTCATTTTTTGTTTTCCTCCTTGGTTTCTTAAAATTAGATTTAATCGTTCAGTATCACCTTCAAGGCATGTTTTTCTATTTGATCCACAGATTGACACAGATTGTCACAGATTGTTCTCAGGTGATTTTGACCTTTCCCCAGAATGAAATCTGTGAAAATCTGTGTCAATCTGTGGATTAATTTAAAATCTATACCTATTAAGGAGAGTACAGTTGCAATTAGATTTAATCGGCTGGGAGAGCCTTGCGGTTCTGGGCCAGCTTGGCGTATGCGTCAAGCACCAGTTTGGAGAGCACAGAACCAGGCTCGATGCCAGCCACTTCCTTGATTGTGGCCTCGGCTCCTTTTTCCTTCAGCATTTCCTGAAGCTTTGCTGCAGATGGGTCGTCTGCTGGGTCAAAGTACAATGCTGCTGCGATGCCCCATGCCAGATGCACTGGCTTGCCGCCATGCTTGCAGGCTAGATTTGCGGCGCCGACAAGGCGGTCTTCCGCGGCCAGTTTGCGCATTGGATCCCTGCCAAGACGGAAGATGGTGTCACCCAGCATCTTGTTAGTGAAGCGCTCCAGCAAATCGTCCACATGAGCATAGAGCCACTTGGAATCTGCATTGAATTCTGCGCAGATGCCGTCCACGCTTTCACGCAGACCAGCCAGCATGAATGCGCGGACTTCCTTGTCTGCCATTGCCTCGTAGCCCATTTCGTAGCCCCTCTGGTATCCCACGTATGACATGAGGGCATGTCCGCAGTTGTGGACATAGAGTTTGCGGGCTGTGAAAATCTCGAAGTTGTCGTAGGGCGTCATTGCCACGATTTCTGGAATTTCGCCCACGAATTCGTCCTTTGCAACAGGAAGTTCCTTGTATGGCTCGACCTTGATGAGGGTTGGGTCCTGGGCGCGCATCTCGGCAGTCGGTGCTGGCACCATGCGGCCGATCACTGTTGAGACGAATCCAATCTTGTTTGCCAGGTAGTCCTTTGCCTCGTCAGGTGTGGAAGTTTCCACCATGCCGCGGAAGATTTTTGCCGCGCCGTGGAGGTTTTCGCAGATGATGAAGTTGAGTGGAGCGGCATTGCGCTTTGCACGGAGTGCCACGCCCAGAGCCACGTTTGGCGCCACATACTTAAGCACGTTTGCACCAAGGGCGGTAGCGCAGATTTCAGCGCCGTCAATTGCCGCCGCGACTGCGTCTTTGTCATTGCTGTTGATTGCCTTCACTGGGCCGATGGTGTATTCCTTTACGCCCTGGTTGCTGACGGTCTGCAGCTTGTAGCTGTGGTTTGTATTCATTGCCTTAAGCAGGTCTTCCACCACATCCACAAAAGTCACTTCGTAGCCAGATTCGCTGAAAAGCTGCCCGATGAAGCCACGCCCGATGTTGCCGCCGCCAAAAATTACTGCCGATTTCATTTTACCTTGTCCTTCCTTTGGTTGTTTGTTGGTATTTTCAAGATTTTTGAGTAAGCATTGCTTTCAAAGACCTGTAGTCTGTCTTGCCTGAACCAAGCAGGGGTATTTCAGGTATCTTGATGACCTGCTTGATGTTGTAGATTGGGGCGAAACCCGCTTCTCTGAGTTGCAGGTTGATGTCCTCCTTCTGCAAGTCCATCACAGAGAATAGTACGATTTCGGGGTGTGCGTCATCCCCGCGGGCCTCAACTGCCAGCGGATTTGGCTGCTCTTTTGTGCGGTAAAGCTTAAGCAGCACCTCTTCGATTGCGGGGAGCGATACCATCTCGCCGCCTATCTTGACGAAGCGCTTCAGGCGCCCCATGAATATGATGCGGCCTGCTTCGTCTGCCTGCACCAGATCGCCTGTCCTGTACCATTCCTTGCCCTGGATGGTGACGAATGGGGAGGGCCCGTCATAGTCCAAGTATCCAGGGAATATGCTGTCACCGCGTACATTCAGCATGCCAGTTGTCCCTTGTGGCACAGGATTGTCATTTTCATCGGTGATCAGCCATTCCAGGCAGTCGATGATGGTGCCGACAGTGCCCAGTTTCTCGTTGCCTGGCCTGTTGAG
>JAFSTJ010000413.1 GCA_017450525.1 Victivallales bacterium
AATAACCATAGCTTTTGCTTGCCTGCCTTATGAAAGGGTCGGGGTCGGGCACACCGCCTAAAATTGAGCATTGCACACCATTGTTCAAGTGCTTTGAGCTGAATGACTGATATTTGCAATCGATGAGAAGGGCCTTTTCAGCGGGGGCCTCTGGATCAGTCAGACGATTTGTCTGCAGTTTCCAATAGCTTGCGGCTGTGCTGTAAGTGTGTCCTCCCACATTGTATTCATGCATGCCATAGTCAATCATGCCCACATAGTAGATGTTGTCTCTCATTGCAGGGCATTTCATGACTCCAGCAAATTCCTCCTTTGGAAGCACATCAAAATGTGCGTCGGCGGGTTTGTTGTGCAAGGTGATATTATTGATGTTGACACCGAAATATGGACTCACCAAGTGCACCCAGGTGAGCGTTCTAGGGTATCCCACCAGCCCCCTGGGATTCCATGTGTTGCCAGAACGGTTGACGCTTCTTGTGGGAATAAGGTCATCCGCCTCCAGACAATACTGCATGAACCCTATTCCAATCTGCTTCAAATTGTTTATGCAACCAATGTCCTTTGCCTTCGCGCGTGCCTTCTTTAATGCAGGTAACAACATGGCTGCAAGCACCGCAATGATTGCAATCACAACTAGAAGCTCAATCAACGTAAAAACCTTTCGTCTCATTTCAATGCCTCTTTTTAGATTGTTATATTTATCAATAAACTTTTGCGAATTTCACCAGACTATATGCAATTGTCAAGCCATGCAAGGCATTTAGAAAAGTGTCAACTGGTCTGGGTTCTCCTTGTTCTTCTTCTGTTTTGGAATCGCCAGGCGTGGCTTGCCTTCCTCAGAAAATTCGTCATGCTCCAATGTGCCCAGCACCTCGCGGGCACGCTTGATCACATCCATTGGCAGGCCCGCCAGCTGCGCCACATGTATGCCGTAACTCTTGTCTGCACAACCTTCGCCTATCTTGTGGGTGAAAGTGACAAGCCCATCGTTTTCCGTCACCAACACATTATAGTTCTTCACGCCGCGCTTCGTTGCTGACAAATCTGTAAGTTCGTGGTAGTGTGTCGCAAAAAGCGTACGCGCCTTAACTGTCTTGTTGTCGTGGAGATACTCAGCCACTGCCCAGGCCAAGCTGAGCCCGTCGAATGTGCTGGTGCCCCTGCCAATTTCATCCAGCACAATCAAACTGGATGGCGTGGCATGGTTGAGAATGTTTGCGGTTTCCACCATTTCCACCATGAAGGTGCTTTGCCCTCTGCTCAGGTCATCAGCGGCACCGACACGCGTGAAGATACGGTCAGTCAACCCAATTACCGCCGAGGATGCGGGGATGAAACTGCCCATCTGCGCAAGAAGTGTGATAAGCGCCACCTGGCGAATGTAGGTGGATTTACCAGCCATGTTGGGACCAGTGATTATGGCAATCTGCCCCTTGCGGGTATCCAGTGAAACGTCATTTGGCACGAATGTCTCGCTGGTCATGCGAGCTTCTATGACAGGATGCCGCCCGTCCCTAATGTCCAGCACAGGTTCCTCGCTGATTTGCGGGCGCGTGTAATTCTGGCGTATTGCCACCTCTGCAAGGGAGCATAAGCAGTCCAATTGCGCGATTGCCCGCGCATTGTCCTGAACGGCAGCAGTCCTGGCACAGATGGTAGTGCGCAGTTCCTGGAAAAGTTCATATTCCAGTGCCATACTCTTTTCATCGGCACCGATTACCTTGTCCTCAATCTCCTTGAGTTCTGGAGTAATGAAGCGCTCCGCCCCCACCAGTGTCTGCTTGCGTATATAGTCGTCTGGCACCTTGTCCAGGAACGCCTTTGTCACCTCTATGAAATAACCGAAGACCTTTGTGTAGCGAACCTTGATGTTCTTTATGCCAGTGCGCTCGATTTCATGCTGCTGATACTGTGCAATCCAAGTCTTGCCCTCGGTTGAGGCACTCTTCAATGTATCCAGTTCGGCATTGTAGCCAGGGCGTATGATGCCTCCTTCTTTGATGGCGAGTGGTGGCTCGTCCACAATCGCCTTGGCAATAAGTTCCGTAATCTCAGGCACATCCACCAATTTCTGCGTTATGTCCTTCAACAAGGGCGCATCCATAGTTGCCGTCACGGAGCGTATGCCTGGTATTTCGCCAAGACCGCGGCTCAGCACAAGCAAATCCCTGGCATTGGCGGTACCAAGGTTGAGGCGGGCAATTACCCTCTCCAGGTCCCGCACTCGCGTCAGCAATTCACGCAGTTCACTCAGCGTCATGGGATTGCAGAACAAGTCCTGCACCGCATCCTGACGCTCCTCAATGCGTGTCTTGGAGCGCAGAGGGCGCAATATCCACTCACGCAGAAGACGAGAACCCATGGGAGTGACCGTCCTATCCAGGACAGACAAAAGCGTACTGTCCTTTGCATCGGAGAAGATAGGTTCCACCAATTCCAGATTGCGCTGGGTGATGCGGTCCACGATCATGCTGTCCCCAATGCTGTAGGTCTGCATATTGCGGACATGCGTCAAATCCCTGCGCAGGTTGTTTGTAACATAATGAAGCAAGGCGCCAGCGGCAGAGATTGCGGCTGTGTAGCCCCTGCAACCAAAGCCATCCAAGGATGCCACCTTGAAGAAGCGCTTGAGATTGTCCTCCGCCAAATCTTTGTCAAATGCCCAATCGTCAGTGGTTGACCATGCCGTATGCTGCGGCGCATCGGGATACTTGTCCTGCTCCCAGGCATTCTTCAATACGCCTGGAATCAGGCATTCCGCAGGCTTTAGACGGTGCAGTTCATTCTCCATAGCCTGCCTTTCACCAATTTCCGTTACGCGGAAATCACCCGTGGTCAAATCCATAGCGGCAATGCCGTAAATGGACTTGCTTTGAGTCAGTGCCACCAGGAAGTTGGACTGGGAGCCATGAAGCATGGTATCCTCAACCAGGGTTCCAGGCGTGATAATCTGTGTAATATCCCTTTTGACAAGCCCCTTCGCCAGTTTTGGATCTTCCAACTGCTCCGCAATCGCCGCCTTGTAGCCTGCGTCCAATATGCGCGCCACGTATGACTTCAACGCATGATACGGCACACCACACATGGGCACCCCAGCCCGCGCAGTCAAAACCACATCCATTATAGGCGCGGCCAATTTCGCATCCTCGAAAAACAGCTCATAGAAATCCCCCATCCTGAAAAGCAAAATAGTCTTTTCAGGCAAGTTTTTCCGCGCCTCCATATACTGGCGCATGGCTGGTGTCAATTCAGGTATGTCAGGCATTATCTAGTTGTCAGTGGACTGTGTACTGTAACAAACGCGGGGCTCAAGCCCCGCGCTCCA
>JAFSTJ010000414.1 GCA_017450525.1 Victivallales bacterium
CCTTCGTGGTAGGCGGCCCCAACGGGGACTGCGGTCTCACAGGACGCAAGATCATCGTCGATACATACGGCGGCATGGGAAGACATGGCGGCGGCGCATTCTCTGGGAAGGATCCATCAAAGGTGGATCGTTCTGCCTGCTACATGGCACGCTACGTGGCGAAGAACATCGTAGCCGCGGGGCTTGCCCAGCGTTGCGAAATACAGGTTGCATACGGCATTGGCCTGGCAACACCGCTAAGCTTCCTGGTGGACACCTTCGGAACTGGCAAAGTGGAAGATGCAGAGCTCACGGCAATGCTTGCAGAAGGGAAGTTGTTCGACTTCCGTCCACGCGCCATTATCGAGCGCCTTGGCCTGAAGCATCCAGGCAATGGCTGGTGCTACGAAAAGGCGGCAAGTTACGGTCATTTCGGCAGGGACTGCTTCCCCTGGGAAAAGACAGATATGGTTGCCGAATTGAAAAAACACTTTGCTTAATACAGAGACGCAGAGTTTTTAACGCAGAGGCGCGGAGACACAAAGTTTTAGCGCTTCTGCGCCTCTTCATTTAAGGTGTTATTTATGAAAAGCCAGGACATAATTGATTACGGCAATCTGCCGCAGCCACCTAGGGAAAACTATGCTTTCATTGAAGATCTTAAGCGGCCCATGGATTACTCGTTACCGCAGGGGCATGGGTGCGATGCTGGTGAATTAAGCAATGTACTGGAAAAAGGCGTGTCCTTACGCAACGAAGAACTTGCGCCGTGCACTGCGATTGCCTCGTTCAGGCGTCTGCTCACGGCAAGGGGCATTGCGGAATGCAGTGGTGGCTACCCGATTTCATTTCAGGTGGACGGCTCGCTGCAGCATGAGGAATACATCATCACCACAGGCAAAGATGGCGCTAACATCACGGCGGCAGACCGCGAGGGCTTCCGTCGTGCGGTGTACAACTTGTCCGAGTTGGTCGCGCAGGCGGAAGGCAAGTCGATAATGCCTGGCGCATGGAGGCGCAGGCCATTTGTAAAGCACCGCATATCGCGCTGTTTCTTCGGCCCCACCAACAGAGCACCATACTTCATCGACGAGCTGATGAACGATGTGGACTACTATCCAGAAAATTACCTTGACAAACTGGCGAGGGAGGGAGTCAATGGCCTTTGGCTTACGATGTATTTCAAGGATTTGCCCTCAACAGTTTTTCCCAACAGGGGCGCTGATGCGGAAAAACGCTTCGCCAAACTGCGCAAGACGGTTGAACGCTGCGCGGAATACGGCATCAAGATATACGTGTTCACCAGCGAGCCCAAGTTCTTTGGTCCTGAATCATTCACACTTAGGCACAGCGAGGCAGAAGGCATACCTGGCATAATTGGGGAGGCAATCAACGACTGGAACAGGTTCTGCATCGGCAGCGAAAATGGCCGCAAATACCTGCGTGAAAGCACGGAGGCCATATTCTCCGCGGTACCTGGACTGGGCGGGCTCATCAACATCATGTATGGGGAGGACAATGGCTCTTGCATTGGAGGCTCGTACAAGCCAGGAAGCTGCCCCGTCTGCCACCAGCAAAACCAGGCGGAGGCATTCGCAAAACTGGGAACATTATTTGCGGACGCCATACACAAGTACAATCCAGACGCGGAATACATCGGCTGGTTCTACGCGCCAGGCCAGGAAGACGGCACTCCCTCAATGGAACGCCTGCTGAAAATCGCAAAGGCCTGGCCTGACAACTGCACCATGATGCTAAACTTCGAATCGGGTGGCCACGTCATGCAACTGGGCAAGGAACGGCTGGTGTCGGACTACTCGCTGGCGTTTGTGGGTCCCTCGCAGTTGTTCGCCGAGGCAAGCGAAGCCGCACCGCACCTGGCCGCAAAACTCCAGGTGGGCTGCTCACATGAGGATGCATCGGTGCCATTCATTCCAGTGCCTGAGAACCTCTATCTCAAATACTCCTTCATGGAGAAGCACAACATCGCCGCCGCAATGCAATGCTGGTATTTTGGCAACTATCCAGGACTGATGAACAATGCGGCTGGCAAGTTGTCATTCCTGCCATTCCCTGGCAGTTCGGAGCAATTTCTGGAAGAACTGGCGCGTCCCTTCTGGGGAAGGGATGCGCAAAAAGTGGCCCAGGCATGGCAGCTTTTCTCCCAATCATACAGGACCTTCCCTGGCAACCTCATGTTCGAGTGGTATGGTCCGCTGCACAACTCCATTGCCTGGCCACTGCATTTATTCCCTGTTGACCAGCCCATTTCCCAGACCTGGGTGCTGGAGCACTTCCCGCGTTGCAGCGGTGACCGCATTGGGGAATGCATCGGCTACAACCATACGTTGCAGGAAATACTTGCGCTTTGCGATGAGATGAGCCGAACCTGGCAGCAGGGCATGCAAATTATGGAAGAACTAGCGCCTGCATACAAGGATGCACCAGACCGCATTGCGGACATACGCCTCGCCAAGGCAATCTCGCTTCAAATGGCAAGCACATGCAACGTGCTGCGATTCTACCAACTGCGGGAAGACATGTTGCGGCAGCACAAGGACCAGCGTCCCGAAATGAAGCAATTGGCGCTGGATGAAATCAAGAACTCGGAGACAATGAGGGAGATTTGCCTCCAGGACAGCCGCATTGGCTACCACTCCGAAGCAGAAGGATACCTCTTCTTCCCAGAAAAACTGGAAAAGAGAATCGAATTGCTCAAAAAACTGCTTGAAGAGGATTTCAAGGCCTTTGACATAAATGCGCCGTGGATTGATGAATACACTGGAAGGAAGCCAACTGGGGCAATCGCTACCTGCGGTGGCATGAACAAAATGCAGAATGACACGGCTTGGAGCGCAAGCATGGACGACGTGGCGCTGCAAATCAGGCTCGTCAATGTGGCAGGAAGAAAATGCAGCATCTACATCGAGCCTTGCAGATTGTGGATGCCATTCCTCATAATGCTGGATGCCGCAGGCAATGTCACCACACGGCCAGGCGCCTATACTGCCAAGCACCACTATGGTGATAAGGCATGCGTCAAGGCAACCCGCCAGGGTGATGACATTGTAGTTAGCGTGCCTCTGCTGATTTTCCAGGGGCTGCACGCCGATGGCTTCCCCTACAGGATAAACGTCTTTGGCGATGGTTTTGCATGGCAGGAACAGCACCCACTGCCAAGCCGCCTAACTCATGCGGACTTCAACCCAGCCGACCTGAGCTGGCTTGTTTAATATGCTCGGAACAGCCGCGCACATGGTCAAACTATTGCCACTTTCGGTCATTTGTTTTCTTGCAAGTTAGGCTGTGGGCATTATCTTACGCAAGTATTGGAACATTTGCGTTTTTTTGCTGTCAAAAGCATGTTTGTTGTTTTAACATAAAATATAGGAACGATTTCAATGAAAAGATTTTTGTTTTTACTTAGTGCAATATGCCTGCTTGCCGCAGGTCAGGAAATCAAGCCTCAAGGCAAGATATCGGACTTCAAGCCCACCGTTCCGCAGAGAAAGCCGAAGAAAATAGACATGAACCTACCAGAATCGCCACTGGTAGTCAATGGAAGCAAGACACCCACCATTGAATTGGGGCGTGTTTTCAAGCTAAACCAAAGGCTGTTTCCCATAACCATCGAGAATCCATCGGACAAGGATATTGAATATGACAACATAGTCATCAACTGCAATTGCACTAGCATTGTCAATCGCATTCCCAAGGCAGGCAAGATTCCTGCCAAAAGCAAGATGCCTCTCCTGATCAGGCTCAATGCACCACAGCTGGCAGTTGAAAAGTCTTTCGTGCGCATGATACGCCTGGAGCTCAAGGGATACAGGCAATTCCAGATCAACTTCGCAGGCGAAGTCTCAGGCAGCTTGTACGCAACTTTCTATGATGACCCCAATCAGGTTGCCCGCACCAAAATCACAGTGGGCTACATCGTCGACACAGATGCCCCATGGAGCACCATCATCAATATCGCGACTGACCTGGAGAACGAGAATCTTGAACTCGACAAAGTGGAAAGATCCATGCTTAATTTCAAGGCAGAGCTGAAGAAAATATCAGACAAACATTGGCAAGTCGAGCTTAAGGGCAAGACACCCATGAAACCAGGCATTATCAAGGACATCCTGGCCATTTCACTGAAAAGCCCAGTGCCTGCGGACAAATTGCACAAGGACTTGATTTACATGCCCATCGAAGGCATAATCGGAATGCAACTTGTCGGCTCCGCTGAAGAAGTGCTTATTGACAAGCAGATTGACAAGGAGGAAGTTGTGGAGAAGGCCATCATCATTTCACGCAGCAACTTCCTTGACCCCGCGATGATTCGCGCGACCATGCTTGGCAAAGAGCCGCCATATACCTTCACTATCGATCCACTAACCGTGGAGGAAATGAAGGTTAAGGCGCCAGAAGGCGTGGAAGTCACCATGGAAAAATACAAAAATGGCATCTATGCCACATTCAAGATGCAGACATCCAAGCTGAATGAGGACGGCGTCTATGCAATATTCCAGGCTCCCAAGACAAAGGCTCTAAAGGTGCGCCTTGCTATCCTCGGCGACAAGGAACGCGCAGAACTAAAGGAAGAGGCGGAGCAAAAAAAACGCGAAGAAGAAGAGGAACGGAAAAAGCAGGCCGAACAGGACGCTATACAATAAATGGATAACATTACAAAAGCAATAATCATAGCCAGCGTTGTAATAATCATTGCGCTGGCCATATTCATTTTCCGAGGCGAAAACAGCGAAGAACAGGAAAACGATAAGGCGCCTGCCGTAAATGTAGAGCGCCCAAAGGGACGCAGCCCATTGGAAAAAGTCGCGCCCAACGTCGAATTGCAGGAATTCGTCGCATCCTCCGAGGAAAGCAAACAGACCATGCAGAATATCGCAAAGACATTCCAGTCTGGCAATGAAGAGGATATCGCAAGTGCAATAATTGAACTCGACAGCCTTGGAACAGAGGATGTGCTGGCACTATTCGACACGGCAATGCGCATTAAGAATCCCGAATTCAGACGGGACATCGTCTCAAAAGTCCAGGCCATGCCACACAGGGGCGCAGTGAGCGCCTTGGCTAAAGCCATGAATGACAAAGACCCATCCGTAAGGCAGCTCGCCATCGGAGCGCTGGCATTGACAGAGGGCATTCTGACAAGCCAGGCGGAAAATGTGGACCAGGATTCAAAAGACAGGCTGACACTGGAGAATGAGGACAAGGAAATTGTAGCAGGGGCAATAAGGCAGGCGCTTAACGACAGTGACGAGGAGGTGCGCAAAGAGGCGCTTGAGACTTTGTCAATGTTTTCAGCAGACTTCCAGAACTTCGGAATCAACACGGCCATTGAATCCAATGATGACGATACCCGCAGCAACGCCCTCTTCATGGCACAAAGCTCATTCAACAAAGAAACCATTGGCGCTATCATCACCGCAATCGGAGACAAGAACGCAAAAATCAGCGAACAGGCTTCTGACTTCTTGCAGCATATTTTCGACCAGGAATTCACTTCTGTAAAGGATGCCAGGGAATGGTGGGAACGCAACTCCCACAAATATGACTATGATCTAGTCGAACAAGAGGACGACGATTAAGCCACTTTCGGGTACCTGCGGCTAAAGCCGCAGGTTCTTATGCCCACGCGCTTGACACTGTCCACAGTACACAGTCCA
>JAFSTJ010000415.1 GCA_017450525.1 Victivallales bacterium
TATGAAAGAATCGCTCAGAGAAATCATGGGCGACGATTTCAAGCAGGAGTTCCCTTGGCAAAAAGATTCGACGACGCGCTAAAATATACGGCAAAATATCGCAGTAAGCTCCTGCCGTGTCGGTACTGTGGCGGCAACAATCTGAATATCTGCACAGGAAGAACCATATTTGACCCGCAGAATGTTTGGTATATTATGTGCGAAGACTGCCTTGACTGCACCGGTGATTTTACGTCAGTCAAGGCGGCGATTGCACATTGGAACAGTGATAAATACAGGGATAAAAGGTGTTGACAATGCAATTAATTGAATTGAAAAGGCGCGTCGAATTGGCACTCAATAGAGATCATGCGCACGCGGAAGTCGTTGTGACGCTTGACGAGCCCTCGGTTGGCGGCAGGATGGGCATCCCAATCTCCAGCGCGGGAATGGGCATTGACTGGGAGGCTTGCGAGTTCAGGCTTGAGACCGCCACACCCATTGTCCGAAAGGGAAGGACAATGGATGATCCGCTTCGGATGTACTGCCACAAATACGAATATGACACCAGAACACAGACGATTTACCATTGCCCAATCTGCGGTGAGCACCTAAAAAAGGATATGAAGTTCTGTTTTTGTTGTGGAAAAAAAGTATTTTCAGATACTACAATCGACCGTGTTCAGTCGTGCAAAACAAGGAAGTAAATAGATGGAATCACAAAACAATAATACAAACGCACCAGGGTTTGATGTATTCTCCATACTTTACCGCGCCATACTCGCCGGTATGTTCATCGGCGTTGGCGGCATTGCATGGCTTATATGCGAAAGCAAATACGTCGGCTCTCTTCTATTCTGCATTGGCTTGTTCACCATTTGCAGAAATAGCTTGTGGCTATTTACCGGGAAGATAGGTTATTTAGTCACTCTCCGAAATAAAGTGTTTATCAAACAACTGGCGCTTACATGGCTTGGCAATTTGATTGGGGCAATGCTTCTTGCGGCTATTGCCTCCACAGCAAATAAACACATCGTAGACCTGGCCGGTAAGATCGTTGAAAACAGACTGGCGCAGAACGCGGCGCAAACACTCGCGCTTTCCATGCTGTGCGGCATGTTGATGTATGTGGCGGTTGATGCGTTCAAGCAAGATAAAACGATTGCCGGTATTCTGCTGGGTATTCCAACATTCCTGCTGTGTGGATTTGAGCATAGCATCGCAGATATGTTTTTCTTCGCGGCGGCTCGCATATTTTCATTCGCGGCAATCGCACAGATTATTTGTGTGTCGATTGGGAATGCAATCGGTTCAATAATTGTTTGTATGGTGGTGGGTAAGGATGATTGACAAAGAACTATTTGAACACATATCCGAAATCAGAGGCGGTCAACCGCCGATCTACGAAATATATCTTATGCATGAAGCGGCAAAAGAGTATATACTTCCAAGTAGAAAACCGACCGGTTGGCCTGATACTTCTGGCGACTCTGTTGGCTTTTACTATGAGCTGGAATCTGCTGTGAACGCCTTACATGAAAACGTGCTTGACATACGAGATGGCGGCGTCTTTAATGCGGCCTTCATTCTGTGCAAATTCCCCGGCCTGTACAGTAGCGCTGGCAGGGATATGAGACTTTATTTCTTATGGGACGAAGCAAAAGACGGCTTTTGGGAAGCAGACGAACCAGAGATTTTCAAATATGTAGGCATATAAGGAGAATAAAAAGTGAAAACAATTCAGATCAAATACCACAATAAGAACATCGAAAAGATTCAGAAGATCGCCGAAGGAGACTGGATTGACCTGCGCGCCGCTGAAACTTGCGAAATGGATGAAGGCGAGTTCAGGATTATCTCTTTGGGCGTGTCGATGAAGCTGCCCGAAGGCTATGAGGCAAACATTGTCCCGCGTAGCTCGACGTTCAAGAAGTGGGGAATCCTCCAGACAAATTCTTATGGCGTCATTGACAATAGCTACTCTGGCGACAATGATATTTGGGGATTTCCTGCGCTGGCGATGCGTCGCACCGTTATCCATGAGGGCGATAGAATTTGCCAATTCCGAATCACAAAAAGAATGGAAGCCGTGGAGTTTGTTGAAGTCGATCA
>JAFSTJ010000416.1 GCA_017450525.1 Victivallales bacterium
CAGAACTCAAACACCGCCTCGCTGCAATCCAAGGTTTCGGGGAAAAGTATCTGGTTGATAAAATACAAGCCCTTGCCATAGCGTGCCTGAAGCACCAGTGCGCCCTCCGTCACCACCGCATCCTGATAGGAGCCCAGTATCTCCCATCCCTGGCAATTCACTGCACAGGATGTCGCCGCAGTCATAACAGTTTCTGGCACCCTGTCCTTGTTTGCAAGGCCAACAATGTCAAAACTGTTTGCCTGCAACTTCCAGTAAAGCATATCCTCAGGATTGATCTTTTCAGGAATGGAGAAAAGCGCCTCTCCCGCAGGCTCGATTATGGGCATCATATAACTTTTGGCAATGCCACCGCCAGTATAGGTGATTGTATTGATGTAGCGGTCAACAAGAATTGGATAGCCAATGCCCTCAGGCAGGAAATACTTTGCCCAGCGGCGATAGTCCTGGTGCATGAAAAGGCATATTCCACCACGATGAACAAACTCGCGAAAATAAAGTTCATCATTTTCAATGAAGTCATTGAAGCCATTCTGCTCGATAATGGCAACGTCTATGTCATCCAGATAACCAGGCTTCCTGAAGTTTATCTCCACTACATCCAGTTTCATCTCCTCACGCAAAAATGTGATGAAACTGTACTGGGGTTGAAACCAATGCTTGAAGTAACCAATTCTCATTTCTCACTCCTAAATGTCTTATCAAAGTAAATCTCACTCTCCTCTGGCGCAAGAGGCACATTGCCAGACATTGCCTCCTTAAGTTCTTGCGCCTTATCCTCATCGTACCACCAGTAGTCCGTGCTCTCGCGGCTGTACTTTCCCAGCACCGTAGGCGGCACGCCGAACTTGTTCCAGTACAGCAACCGCGTGGTATCCGTATTCCACAGCAATACGTATGGATACTCCTTGAACAAAATCGCATCTATCTCACGACAAATGGCATGCCGCTTCGCCACGTCAAATATGCTCTTCTGCTTCTCTATCAACGCATCCACCGCCGCATTTTTGAAACCGCAGATGTTGTTGCCGCTTACACGCTCTGCCTCGGCAGAGGCCCACATGGATTCCGGATCCTTGAACAGACCGCTGCCCCAGGCCGCCCAGGTCATGTCAAAACTGAAATGCTCCATGTCCTTCATCCAGGCGGACCAGTCCTTGCTGCGTATCTCCATCTTTATGCCCACCGCCTTCAATGCCTGGTCATAGATCGCCAAGAATTTATCCGCTGTGCCCTCCCTGGTCAGGAACGTGAATGTGAATTGCTTTCCGTTTTTCTCCAGCGCTCCCGTGGTTGAATTCACCTTCCAGCCAGCCTCGCCCAGCAACTTCAAGGCAGCCTTGGGGTCAAATGGCGTCAGTTCATTGGAACAGGGATGCTCCTTGTCATACAAATCCTCCCAATAGGACTTGTGCAGGAAATATTGGTCGTACATCAAGGTGCGGTTCATTGTGGGACGATCCAGCAGCAACGCCATCGCCTTGCGCACCCGCACATCATCAAAAGGCGCACGCCTCATGTTCATGGCAAAGCCCTGGAAGCCCACAGCCGCATGGTTGTGCACCGCCTGCTTCACTATCCAGTTGTTCTTGACCTGCTTCACTCGCTTCTCTATCTGGTGCCACTGACTTGCGGTATATACTGCAAAAACATCAATTTCGCCCTTCAGAAACGCATCGAAGGCGTTGTTCCTATCATTGTAGTAGCGGTTCACTACACGCTGGAAATTATATGAGCCACGCACCGAGGCCCAGTCCTTGCGCCACCAGTCCTTGCGCCTAACTAAAGTAAGTGCATATCCTTCCTTGAAACTCTCTATCTTATAGGGACCAGACACCACGGGAAATTCAAAGTTCACCTTGTTGAAGTCCTGCCCCTCGAAAACATGCTTCGGCAATACAGGAAAGCCGCCTGCCGCACCCAGACTCTCCCAATGCACCTGGCGCACCTTGAAACGAACAGCCGCACCATTCTCCAAGACTTCAGGCGGAAACAATCTCTCAAGACTCACCTTGGCGGAACCAGTCATGTTCTTTGGATCCATGACTGCATTATACGTCCAAACCACGTCCTCCGCCGTGATCTTCTTGCCGTCGCTCCAACGGGCCTCTGGGTCTATCCAGAACGTGAACACGCTGCCATCGTCGGAAATGCTCCACTTGCTGGCAATGCACCTGTCATACTCCAAGGTCTGGGAATTAATGCTTATCAGCGGCTCGAACAACAAGTCGAAAAGCCTGCTGCTCTGCACGCTGCCATCCAAATAGTAGTTCAGGCTCTTGGGAGATGGCCCCACATACTCCACTATGCTGCCGCCTTCCACATAGTTGTCCGATGCA
>JAFSTJ010000417.1 GCA_017450525.1 Victivallales bacterium
ACTTTCCGCCTCTGCGTTGATAATGATTTGTTATTTTTTAAGTTGTGCGGAGACTTGTTGGAATGCCTCCATCATCTGGTCCGAGTAAATGGTATCCAGCAAAGGCGGGTTGAAGTTTACGAGTTCGGAGTAGTCTTGGGAGCTGTCTTGAATCAGCTTGAGAAGGCTGGCGCCAGTTGATACTGTCTTGAATGTATTGCGTGTTATGGCCACGTTGCGCTGTACTTTGCTGCGTGATTTCTCCAGGCTTTTACCCATTTCCTCAAGTGCCGTGCGGTACTGCCCTGCGATTTTTATGGTGTTTTCGCTTATGCGCATGTTCTGCACCAGGTAGTTCTCGCCTTCTTGCGATGATTGATGCAGCTTCTTTGTCTCCTGGAGATTTGCCTCGGCACTTTTCCGTATTTCCTGCAGACGTGGAAGGTATTTCTTCTGGATGTTTTCCATTGCCACCACATGTGCCTGCTCGTATGCCAGAAGTAGTACCAGCTGGATGCCGACGTAGCGCTGCAGTTGCGCCCCGTTGAACTGCGAGGTCATCTTTATCTGCTTGCCGATGGCGTATTGTACTTGTTTGAGGATAATGGCGAGGTTCATCATGCTCATGATATCATCTCCTCCAGCGGCTGTAAGCAGGTAATTGAGATGCTTGGCATCTACAATCTGGCCGTGCCTGTTCAGGTCATGCAGCAAAATTGTCGTCTGTTTTCTAATTTCTATATTGAGCGCATCAATGTTTTCCTGTGTTTCCTGTATTTGCTTGTCGCATTTTTCCCTTGTCATGGCAAGGGGATTGAGTGAATTTACGGGGTAGCCCAGGCGGCTGGCTATCAGTTCAGTTTTTTTCTGCTCTGCTTCCGCAAGTTTATCCTGCAAGTCAAGGATTTTCTCATAACTTTCAATGCCTGCCTTGCTGGCAATGAGTTTCAATGCGGATTCGGTCAACTTTTTGCTGCGGTGCCCGAACCATGACTTGTCGTTGCCTGCAAGCACATCGTCATAGTCGCTGGCAAGCTCTTCCATACCATGCCATATTTTAGTGAACCTGTTTGACTCTATTTCAGCATCCAGCATTTCCTCCATGTTTGAACTTGGAGGCGGTGCCAAGGCAGGGCTGCTTGTGGTGTCAGTCCCTCCAATTTTCTCCTTTAATAAGGCCAATGAGCCAGCAGTGGTTTCCTGGATGGCAATGCATCCAGAGAGCAACGCAAGGGCCAAGCATGGCATAAAAAACATTGTTTTGCGAAGAATGGACATATTTGCGGACTTCCTATGCATTGTTTGGTTGTTGAATCAAAATCTATCTCAGAATGATATTACGGCAACGCATGCCCATCAGAACACCGGTTTACTGAAGTTCATTCTATTGTAACGCTGTCCTTTGTTATATGGGCGATGAATGGTTTATTGGAATGTTCCTCTTTCAGAAGTTCGTCAGCCAGGCGGTTTTCCAGTAGTTCCTCTACTGCGCGCCTTATCAGCCTTGCGCCGCCTTCCTTTGCTTTTGCTCTCTCCATGATTGCTTCGAAAACATCGTCAGCTACATCCAGTTTGCCATTGATGCGTTCCAGCCTCTTTTGCAGCTTGTCTATTTCCAGTTTGGCTATTGCCTTAAGGTCATCTTCGTTGAGCTGTCTAAAGAACACGATTTCGTCAATGCGGTTCAGTACCTCTGGTCTGAAGAAGCTTTTGACTGATTTCATGCTCTGCTCCTGCAGTTTCTCGTTTTCATTGTCGGGTGATTGCTCGCCGAATCCCAGGGTATGCAAACCCGCGCCTTTTTCGGAACCCAGGTTCGATGTCATTATGATGATGGTGTTTCTGAAGCTGATGCAGTTTCCCTGTTCATCGGTAAGCTGCCCTTCCTCAAGCAGCTGGAGCAATATGTTTATTACCTGGGGATGCGCCTTCTCGATTTCATCGAAAAGCACCACTGAATATGGCTTGCGCCGTACTTTTTCCGTAAGATGACCACCTTCGCCGTAGCCCACATAGCCAGGCGATGAGCCAAGCAATTTGGATACATTGTAACCATCGGCATACTCTGACATGTCCAGGCGGATCAGGGCCTCCCTGTCATTGAACATGAAATCAGCCAATGCCTTTGCCATAAGGGATTTGCCTACGCCGCTGGGACCGACAAATAGGAACGAGCCTATGGGACGACGGGGATCGCCAAGCTCGGCTCGGCTGCGCTTTAGTGCATTGCTCAGCGCATTCACCGCGCTTTCCTGCCCAATCACTGTCTTGGAAAGTTCCTTGCCTATCTCCAGCATCCGCTTCCTTTCCTCAACATTCATCTTTTCCAATGGAACGCCTGACATCTTTGATACGACTGAACGTATGTCATCAAGCCCGATATTTACGATTGCTGGCTCTTTGCCCAGGTTTTCATCCTTGCTTGATTCGCGTAGCCTTACCATGGCGCCTGTTTCGTCAATGATGTCAATTGCCTTGTCAGGAAGTTGCCTTGCAGGCAGATAGCGAACTGAAAGGAAAACGGCTGCCTCCAGAATCTCGTCGCTGTATTTGACTTTGTGGAACGCCTCATAGCTCTGGGCTATGCCCTTGAGGATTTTTACAGCGTCCTCTGGCGTCGGCTCGCCCACCATTACAGTCTGGAACCTGCGTTCCAATGCCTGGTTCTTCTCAATTGTGTTACGGTATTCCTTGATGGTGGTTGCGCCTATGCATTGTATTTCGCCTCGGGATAGGGCGGGCTTGATAATGTTTGAAATATCCAGTCCGTCCTCTCTGCCTGAGCCTGCGCCCACGATGGTGTGTATTTCATCCAGGAACAGAATGTATTTGTTGCTTTTCTTCAATTCGGCGAGGATTTTGGCCATTCTGTCCTCAAACATTCCCCTGTATTGAGTGCCTGCGATAAGCAAGGTCACGTCCAGCGAGAAGATATGCTTGTTGCGCAGCACTTCAGGCACCTTTCCTGTCGCGATGTTCATTGCAAGACCCTCCACGATTGCGGTCTTGCCCACGCCAGCCTCTCCCAGCAGCACAACGTTGTTCTTGATTTTGCGGCTGAGTACCTGTGTAATGCGCTGTATTTCGTTTTCCCTGCCAATGACGGGATCGAACATGCTTTGCTTGGCAAGCTCGGTAAGGTCCTTGCCATAGTGGTCCAGAAGTGAACGTTGCATGGGCTGTTCCTTCTGTGGCTTCAGCGTTGATTGCCGTGACTCGCGCCTGCTCTTGCGGGTAGGCTGTTCCTGGAGGCCATCTGGTGATGACGCCTCTCCTTGTGCCTTCTCTGGCTTGCTTTCCCCGTCCCTTTCAGAATCTCTGGTCTCGATTATATCCTCTATGGTTCCCTGTCCTAGTGGCAGGTATGATGAATCCAGGTCCTTGAGGATTTCATTCCTTATTTCGCTCTTGTCGATTTGCAGCTGGTTGAAAATCTCGGCTATTTGCCCCTGGTTTATAAAGAACATTCCCAGCAGAATCTGCTCCATGCCAACATAACTGTAGTGAATTGCCTTGGCCTCCCTGATGGCGTATTTCAGCATCTTTGCCACGTCTGCTGTGAATGCAGGCTGGGCTGGCGGCGCCTCTTTGCCTTCATCTGTTTGTTCTTGGACAATCAATTTGTGCACTTCTTCGTATGTGACGCCTGAATTAAGTAGCGCCTGCTGTGCAGTGCTTGGCTTTGACTGGAGCATTGCCAGCAATATGTGCTCGGGACCAATCGAGGCCAGTTTTTCCGCCTTGCCAATTTCAACTGCATCCAAAAACATCTTCTTCACTCGTGGAGTGCAGTATTTCAGATATTCTTCAATATGTTCCATTATTGGTTGTTTTCCGTTAGCAGTTTGAGTTTTTGCTGTATAATAAGATCCCTGTTGGCTGCGCGTTTATGAACCTGGGACTTGAGCTCGTTCAGCTGTGCTTCCATATTCCTCAGTTTTTTCTCCTCCATTTCCTGGGATTTGTCAAAGCTGTTTTTGAGTACGGTTTCCAGCTTTGCCTTCAATTCCTGGATTTGGTTGAGGTCCCCCTTGTTCTGCTGCAAGGTCTTGATGGCGTATGATAGTTTTCGTATTTCCATCTCCATCCGCAGTTGTTCCACGTTGTACAGATAGAAGTCTGGCGCTTTTTGGCGCATGTCCTCTATGATGGAATATCTTTTTGCCAGGGCGTTAAGGTAGGCCTGTGCTGTATTTGGGGTATAAATGCACCTGACGCGCCATTCGTTGAGGGTATCGGGAGCATTCTGCTCGTAGAAGTCCAGCATATCATCCACCTTTATGCCAGGAAATTGCTTTGCAACTTCCTTCAAGGTGCGCTCCCTGGTCGCGTCCGCCTCAACGCGTTGTTTCTCCGTCAGCTCCTGGCTTGAGGAGGCCAGTGCCAGGAACAAGAGCAGTAATGTGAGATAAATGCGCATCAGAATGTCTTCTTTGCAAACATCACGAAGAAATCAGCGGTTTCCTGCATGCTGGCCAATGGCAGTCTTTCATTGGCAGTATGTGCACCTTTGCCAGCCAAGCCTAGAATGGCGATGGGAGCGCCCATCTTCTTGAAATGGCGCGCATCAGTGGCACCTGACAGGTGGCTCCAGGTGATTTCACGCCCTTTGAAAAACGCCTCCATCTCCTTTTTGATGTTCTGCAGCGCAGGATCGTCTTGGTTGCAGTTTACTGGCTCGCTTGTACCGAGAATGGTGACTTCCATCCCTGTGATTTTCTTGACAAAGTCAATGGTCTTTTCCACATCACCATCTTTGGTGACGCGGAAATTAAGCGTCATACTTGCCTTGTCTGGTATCTGGTTGTGGGTGGCACCTGCGTGGAATTGGCAAAGGGCCATTGAATTGTATTCCAGAAGATTGCCTTTCAAGTCTGGTTTTGGCCAGGCGTCCCTCAATTTGACGTATGCGTTGATAAGTTCGTCAATGCAGTTCTTGACGCGCCATGGTGCCGCTGCATGGCCTGTCTGCCCTTTGGCTGTCACAGTCATAGAAACAATGCCCTTTTGTGAAACGGCGATTTTGTAGTTGTCCGCATCCACAACGGCAATAAATTTTGCGCCTTCTCCATAGCCGCGAGCTACCATTTCAGCCGTGGTCTTGCCGCCGATTTCCTCATCGCCGCTGAAAATACAGGAGACTGCCTTGCCTGAATCCTTGAGGCGCACCAGTGTCTGCGCAAGGCAGACTGTGCATCCCATGCAGTCCGACGTGCCTCTTCCATAGATGACGCCACCCTTGATTTCAGGCGTGTATTGGCTTTCATTGATGGCGGGCACCACGTCAATGTGGGAATTCAGCAGGAAGTCCGTCTTTTTACCTTTCACGGTTGATGCATAGAGTATCTTGTAGCCAAGGCAATCCTCGATTGTGCAGTGGATTCCTTTCTCCTTTAGGAATGATGCCAGTACCTCGGTGGCACGGCTGACCGCTGCCTTGTCCGAAGAAACAGGCCTGCATTGTATCAACTTCTTAAGCAAATCAACGTAAACGCCATCCACCTTGGTTTCCTGCCTGGCGGAAACGAATGTTTCAGGTGTTTGAGGCTTTTTC
>JAFSTJ010000418.1 GCA_017450525.1 Victivallales bacterium
ACGCGAAGAAAATCATTTGGGCACCGCAAAGTGCACTCTGGGTCGCCCTTGGGCGTAATACTGGCAAAGGTGAAGTCAGTGTCCGTGGTGCAAAGGTGTATCGTCAGCTCGGTTACAGGGTCTCCACCGCCTTGCAGGATAAAGCCCCTGTTGGTGGTGGCTCCCGCCGCTCCATAGTCACTGCCAGTATGCGGAACGGGACCGCCTGTCGGGTTGCCCCATCCGTAGTTGGGGGCGTAGGCGGTGCTCTCGCATTCGTTCTCGCTCCAAGCACCGCAGTTGCACCTGTAGCCCTGATTAACCCACCACGCCTGCGAATACATCATGGCCCGCAGGACTGCCACCACGTGACGGTGGTCTTCAGCCCATATCACGGGCATTTCCCCAGTGTCGCAGTAGGAGGGGAATTCACTGTCTGGGTCATCAGGGTCGTAGTTGAAGTCGCTGGTGTAGTAGTAGATGTCCATCGACGCCCTGTAGGTGTACAAGTCCATGTGACCAGTGAAGGAGTATGCCGCAGTCTCGGAGCCAGTCACGTACATTATCCCCCTCGGGATGAGTGCCTGCGAAATGGAGCCGTGCACATCCTCTGATTCCATCAAATCGGGCGTGAGCATGTAGATGTGGGTCCTCCAGCCTAGATTCTTTATCACGCACAGCGACCTGTAGTCCAAAAAGTCTGCCGTGCCACCTCCGCTGGTGTCGCCACGTTTTAAGCATACATGCTCTGGATGCAAGCCAGTGTCGTACCAGTGCCCGTCCCAGTCGGCACGTTTGTTTCCTTCGTTGGCATCCTGCCAAATCGTGTTGCTTCCCATGGAGGCATCCACGATTCCAAAATCCTCGGCATGTGCCATCACAATTTCCCTCAAGTCGATGCACTTGCAGGCTCCGCTGTATTCGATGGGGAGTATGATGGGCTTGCCGTCAGTGGGATAGTCGCCCATCCACATGGTGTCGAAGCGCTCCATGTCCACGGTGTAGATGTCATCGCAGTCGCAACTCACGAAGCTGAAACTGCCGTCGCCATTATCCTTGCAAGCCAAAAAGACAGGCACCCCCCAATACTCGTCCCTTTCGCCCCATGCGACATAGTCGGAATCATTGGAGAAGTTGTAGGTGTCGCCCCACTCATACTCAATCGGAATGGACGGTCCGTCTGGGTCATCAGGATTAGGAGCGGTTATCAAGTGCCCGTCGCGTGGGAAGAAGCAACCCTCCCGCCAGAATCTCTGACCATGGAATTTTGCGCTGTTGATGAGGGAAAGCGCCGCCTGGCATGGGCTGGTGCAGAAGCCAGTCATGCCCACATACCAAGCCCTGTACTCCAATGCGCTGTTTTTCTGGACGAAGTTGGAAAGTGCCTCTATCGAGGTACATGCGCAGTTCAAAGCCTTGCAGAAACGCTCTTCCACCAAGCCGTTGTCCCAGAAGAAAGTCCAACCCATCTTGTATGCGCCTTCCAATGGCGTGGTGTCGTACTCCACATAGCCCTCGCCTTCAAGGACGCCCCCCCAGCGTCTCCAGCCTGCGGTCAAGTAGAGCTGAAGGTACTCGCAGGTGTCCACCTGACAGTCGTAGGCTGGCATGACTGGCAGTGCCCCAGCCACATAGAAGCCATCAGCCCAGCCATAGCTATGCCTGCACACATGGCTGTCCATGTTGTAGTGGCAGGCGCAGTACAGCAACCGCAACTCGCCTGTGGCTATGCGTGCAAGCAGACTGCCGCTGACAAAAAGCAATGGACTGGTGCCGCCCACTGGCGTGTCCTCGAATGCAACCCACAGACTGCCGCTGGCGGGCGTGACACGCTCCCACCCTGGCAGATACTGATTGTATCTGTAGGTGGCGCAGGTGTATTGGCTGGGAAAGTTCCGCACCAGGCTCCACGCCGCAGTATGTCCGTCTGGTTCCACCTCCGCCAGCAACTCCTGCACACGTTCCTCCACCATGTCTGCGCAGGTCTGCGGAGTGCCTCCGCATGGGCATTCCTCGCAGGAAATCGGCGATGCGCCGTTCCATATCTTCTTACCGCTTTGCAGCCACGGCTTCGTCATTGTTGCTGGCACTCCCCGTATGTGTTCCATCTCAAAGCACCATTGGCGTCATGGTCCAGCGACTGGGCCGCGTCCCCTGCGTAGTTGTCCAGCCAGAAGTAGGGCAGTGCCGTGATGATGATGTCCCCGATGTGAGCATGGCGAACCCTCCCCGATGCAATATTCAGCAGAGGGTAGCACAGTTTCAGAGTGCTCTTGTCCAGCATGGGGCTGGGATAGCTGGAGTCGTACTGCATTGTGGCGGAGTATGTGCTTCCGTTCTTGCTTATCTCCACATAGTAGTGGCGCCCATTGCTCACGCTGTGTGTCACCTTCGATAGGCTCAGCACGCTTTCGGGCAGGAACACCTTCCCTGCCGATATGGTCAGCGCACCATTGGATATGCTGCCGAAGAAGCCCGCATTGACGGCACCGCCCCCACTGGGTTCCATCTCCAGTGCCAGCGAGCCGTCAGCCTCTCTGTGCAGATACAAGCCCTGCCCCACCTTGAAATTCCGCAGCATCTTGGCGACAACGTTCCAGGTTTCCGCGCCTGGAAGTTCCCTTGCCTTCAGTATCTTTACGTCACTGAACATTCTGCCACTCCCCCTTCTTCACCCAGGTCTCCGAGTAGAGTTTGCTGAGCGGCGTGCCGTAGCTGCAAGCCAGCCGACGGTTCTCGCACTTGAAACCGCTTCCAAGATTGCCGATGTTGCGAGGCGAGGAAGGATACTCCGTCTCATCTGTTACAGGCTGTGTAAAGGTAACTGTCTCTATTTCCCTGTATTTCTCGTCCCCCGCCCAGTTGGTCCTGTTCTCGATGTTCCCGCTGTGCTCAGTCTCCACCGCAGCCGCCAATGCCGTATATGCCATGCTCTAACCTCCTCACCCTACTACGAAGGTATTTTTCTCCAACTGCCTGCTTATGCTGGCCAGTATCTGCGTATAGTTCACAGCAGTGCTGGGCAGCGGTGCCGATGTGAGGTTGCTCCTGGGCAAGGTGCGAGGCTGTATCTCGCCGCCAACGCCAGGCACTGTCTCGCCAGGCACTGTCTCGCCAGGCTGTCCCTTTCCGTTCTTCTTCACGGGCTGTGCCTGTGGCTGTGGCGCAGTTTCGCCCTTTGAATTGCGCAATTCCTTTGCTGCCTTCTCTATCGCCTCCCCTGCATCTTCCATTTCCTTGGCCGCGTCCTTCTGCTCCTCGGCGGCCTCCATCGCTGTCTTTGCCGCGTCAAGCTGCTTCTTCTCCAGCGAATTCTCGTATTCCTGCTTCTTCAGTTTGTTGTACTGGCGGATCCGACGCCTTTCGCTGGCGCTGAATGACACATGCTCCCCAGCCCTCATGCGGCTTATCTTGTCGGATATTGATTCATCCGTCTCACGCAACCTCCGTTCCTTCCTGGCGGCTCTGCTGCGGCTTGCCGCGTTGCGCAGCATCGCATTGGTAATCAGGTCGTCACCCTGCCCAGCAAAGCCAAAACCAGCTATCTTCGCCTGAAGTTTTCCCGCACGCCCCTCCAGCGCAGCCGCCTGCCTGTCATACGAGGCCAGTTCACGTTGCAGCATCGTCTGCCTCTGCTGCTCCTGGGCATCCAGCAACTGCTTCCTGGCATCGGCTATCCGCTTCTCGCTGGCAATCTTCTCGTCCTCCAGTTTCTTCTGCGCCGCCAATTCCTCGTCCGCCTCTTCCTTGGCTATCCTGGCGAGTTCGCGCCGCTCGTATGCCGCTATCTGTGCACGTTCCTCATCGGTCTTCGCCACTTCGCGCAGTGCCTCCGCCTTCTTCTTCAGCTCCTGCCGCTCCTTGCCGTATTTGGACAGAGAAAGGGATGAGATGGAACTCTGCCTGTCGGCCTCCTTGGAATCCCTTGCCTTTTCCTGCTTTTCCAATTCACTTTTGAACCACTCCTCTATCTGCTTCCTCTGCCAATCGGTGGTGGCCTTGCCCATCAGAGTGTGGTACTGCTTGGACGCCCTTTCATGCCAGGCGTCGAAATCCTCGCCCTTGGAGGTCTTCACCATCTGCGACAGTTCTTCATCCAAGGCCCATTGCTCGTCCTTTCTTTTCGCCTTCTGTTTCTCACGCAGTTCCTTCTCTGGGTCCTCTTTTCTTAGGCCATGTATCTTCTTCTGCAACTCATAGATTCTTTTGTTGATTTCCTCGACCTTTGCACTGGCCTCATCAACCTTGCTACTGCCTTGGTTTATGATAAGCCCCATAAAGCCACCCTCTTTTTCCGCTATGGCTGTCCAATTGGAGCGAGCGGCGAAGAGGTCTTTGAGCTCAGTCTCCACCTCCTGTATTGAGCGTTTGTGGTCTATTCCTGCCTTTTTCGCCATTGCCTCGTCAAGATTCTTGACCTTGCCAGTCGTGGCGTCTATCTGTATGCCCAAATCTCGGTAATGTGATGTCAGTCCCTGAACTAGTTTTTGCGTCTCCAGCCTCTGTGTGTTTGATAGATTTTCTGTATTGTTCAATTCCTGCAATTTTCGGGTGTAGTTGTCCGTCTCGTCCCTTAGTTTCTGTTTCTCGTCCGAAATCTCCTGCATGCTTTTGGCATTGGCGCGAATTGCGTCCGCCTCCATCCGTGCTCCTTCCATTTGATATTTGTAGTAAGCCACGGCAATTCTGAAAAGCGAATCAAAGCCCTTTTGCAGTATGCTTGAAACGGAATTGATGCGGAACATGGTGCCCGCCATCTGCTTCCAGTCCATTGTCGTTGAGTTGATGCCCTTGCGTATTTCGTTGATAAAGCCGATGATGCCGCCTTTGGTGGCCATCTTCTCCATCTGCGCCGCTGCATTCTGCACCTGCGCGGCATAGCTGTGCATCGCTGCGATGTCCCTAGATGTGACAATATTTCCCGCCTGCTTGGCCTTCTGCGCTTCCTGTGTAAAATTCGTTACAAAACCCGATAGTTTGTTAAATTCGCTGCCGAAGAGTGCGATTGACACGCTGTTGCGCTTGGATTCATCGCCAATGGACGCTACGAGTTCGCCCACAGTTACCAGCTTGTCCTCAGGCGACATGGAGGCGAGATCATCGAGGGTGACGCCAAGTTCCTGTAGCGCGGCGTTATCCTGCTGATTTGCATTTGCCAGTCCAACGAGTACATTATTGAAGTTCTGAAAAGCGCTGGCAACTGTTTCGGTTGATGAACCAGTGGCGTCAATGGTGGCTTTGATCTCCTGGAACGCCTCCACGGAGACGCCCCAGTCCGATGCGCTTTTCTTCATCTCGCTCAATTCATCCAGGCACTTTGACAGAGCCTCGTGGGTTTCGGTTATCGCCTGGTTGAATGAGGCCATCTCCTCGGAGGAGAACTGGATGTTTCCCTTGTTCTGGTTCGCAACGGCCTGCAGCGCCTCCAGTGATGCCGTGATATTGCTTGTCTCGGTCTGGACACCTTTAAGGCGCTGCTGCCAGGATGATGTGGAATCATTGATGCTGCGGCTGGCATCGTCGAGGGCGGTGGTCAATCCCTTTGCATTTGCTGTTATAATGGCTCTTATGGTGGTATCCATCAATGGAGGTCCTTATGGATGGTAATTTGTTTTTCAAATTGTGGCGTGTTTTTGACTGGCTGATGCGTGACGGAACATATCTTCCCGAAAAGCATCAGTGGTGGTCAATTTTCATTGCCATTCTGCTGACTTGCTATTCCCTGGGTTCCTGGCTTATCATTGGAATCGACGGCAAGAAGCCGAAATTCTGTTTTCACAAGCTGTCATTCTGGATATGGGACACGCAGATTCCCCTTGGCAAGGACAATGCTCCATTTCCTCTGGCGATAGTCTGGTTTCTGCCCCCATTCATTCCTTTTGTCTTCTTCCTCTGCATTGTCCGCTGGCTTTTCTACTTCTATTTCAAGATGACAGGTTGATCCCCTGAAGCATCCTGAACACCTCCGCGTCATTGTCTGGGCGCCTGGTGGTGCCGCCGTTCTTGCGGTAGGCAGCCGCGCCCAGGTGAAACAGAGCAACCAGCGGCATCTCCCATAGCGCCTGATGGTATGTGAGCGAGGGCAAAGCCGCAGTCGCCAGCGTTATCAGGTCGCACATCCATTCGGGACTGTATGCGGCATAGCGGGATTTTCCCTTCTCGGCGTCAGGCGGGTATATCTCCATCGCGCGCCATGCCGCCGCAAGCTCCTCTGTCAGTTCGCGGCACACCTCGTCCGCCTTGCCGCCGCCCATTATGGCAATCGCCTCGGCCAGCGCCTCTGGCGTCAGTTCCCCTCCGTCTAGAAAAGGAGACCGCTTCAGTTTCAACTGAAGCAGTCTTCCAAGCGTAAGTTTCGCCCCGCCGCCAAGGCAGAACCGAAGTTCCGCCTCGATCTGCGCTGGCGTGTGCAGCCTCTCTATCTCAAAGGTGCTCTGCATCAGTTGCTGCTTGCGCTGGAACTGGAACTAGGCGAGCCAGGTATGCCGTTGACCAGATAGCGCACAGCCTCGAAGGAGCACTTTATCCAGTCAGTGTTGCTCTGGGTGATGGATGGTGTGCCGTTCACCTTGAAGTCGTAACTGGTACTGCTGCTTTCGTTCACGCCGAAGGAGCCGCTGACTTCGCCATCCTCGTCCACGCTGGGCATGTCAAAGCCGCTCATTGATATTGTCTGGCCAGGCACGGGAACGCCTGCCGCCTTGGGGATGATTGCCTCAACTGAGATTTTCACCCTGTGGTTCTTGTGCTTGACCGCTATGGTGTTGCCGTTTTCGTCCTTTACTTCGTATTCATCGGCCTCTATGGATGGATTGCTGCTCTGAAATGCGAATTTAGACAATCCGCTGGGTTTCGCGATGATTCCAACATGGTATGTGCTTGATTCATCTGGCATGTGTGTTTACTCCTCTAGTTGCTTGCCTGTAAAAAAAGGGTCGCGCTTATGGTGCACGCCCTGAATGAATTGGCCATGATTTCGTATGGTGCGCTCTGCCAGACGCCTGGGAAGCCCACCGCCCAGCCGAAAAGGCTGTAGTGCAGGCCCTCCACCGCCGTAATGACCTCGCTCACCAGCTCGTCCAGTTTCGCGCCCGCCTGGTCTTCCTCCAGATGGGTGAAAGCCGTGATGTTCGCCTTCACGTCCACCAGGATGCGCCCTGGCATGCCGCCATGCCCGCCCAAATCCTCGCAGGAGACCACCAGTCCCCTGTCGCCTCTGGGCTCGCCTGATACGTCCAGCTGCCCGCGTATCTGCCCCGATGGAAGCAGGGCCCGCAGTTCGTCCTGAAGCCTCGTGATTATGCTGTCCCTTATCTGTATCGCAGGATTCATTTCGCCGCCGCCTGTAGCATTCTGTTGATTTCCTTCACTATGCGCTCACTGGCCAGTTTGAAGCCAGCCGCCAGTATGTCAGCATCAGTGCCACGCCTTCTGGGGGAATAGAAATCCAGGATGTTGCTGATTACGATCTCTGGCATCTGTTCCGTTCCCCTGCTTATTGCGCCTGACATCGTGGCGACTTTCGAAGGCATGTTCTTCTTCACATTCGGCGAACCAGTGGTCATCGCAAGCGCCTGGAACACGCCTTTCCAGCTCGCCTTGGCAAGCCCCCTGTGGATGACAATCTTGTACTGCTTCTTGGCAAGCAGTCTCCTTTGCCTGGGGCTGCACTTGTCAAGTCGTATGTACTGCCAGCCAGCCTTGCCCTTGCGCTTCGTCCTGGCGTATTCGGACTTGGATGTCCCCGTTATCGGCGTTGCCTTCAGCGCGGCCTGCGCAAAGTCCCTGCCCGCATTGCGGATGACCTTGCTGACGGGGATGCCCTTCAGCCTGGCCAGCGTCTGCATGATGCCGTCTTTCGCTATGTCCAGTTTCATTGCAGCACGTCTCCAAGATTCAGGCGGATGGTGGCGCTGGCGGCGTCAGT